>NZ_JBAWUK010000065.1:0-19342 GCF_037079935.1 Stenotrophomonas maltophilia group sp. Smal12
GCGGTTGTGTTTATCAAAAACGCCCGGATAGCTTATTACCGCCCACAGCTGAATGATAAGTTCGACGGTCCCACCCGCGAAATATACCCAAACCCCCCCCCCGACGTGCGGCGGTATGCGGTGTGGTCCCACCAGGCATGGGTGAAAACCGCCAGTTGGAGGGGAAGACCCCGGGGCGGGACCGGGGGACGCCCGGCCCGGGGCCCGCCACCCCCCACCCCCCCCCCCGCGCCCGGCTCTACCTTCACGCGGCGCCCGGCCAGCGGCCGGCTCTACCTTCACGCGGTGCCCGGCCAGCGGCCGGCTCTGCCTTTACGCGGTGCGCAACGCCGCCAGCGATTCGGCCTGCAGCCGCTCGTAGATCTCGAACTCGTCATTCACCGCCACGCCCAGCGCCTGCTCGAAGGCCTCGCGGTTGGCATGTGCGGCATACGCGCGTTGTTCTTCGCCGCCCAGGTTCGACTGGAAGATGCCCGCGGCACTGACCGGCAGGAAATCCTCGTAGACGATCGGATCGGCCGTGGCCAGGCCGGCGGCCACCAGCACTTCGGCCGGCAGATCGGCCACGCGCTCCGGCGCGGCGCGGCCGGCGTCGGTCAGCTGGTAGCGGTAGTAGCCCAATCCTTCCTGGCGCAGCGTGTCATGGTCATCCGGGAAGCTGGCGAACACCGCCTGCAGGCGCTGGCCGTAGTCGCCACCGGTGCTGCCTTCGCCGCCGGCATCACGTGCCTGCGACAGCAGCTGGTCGTACAGCGCGCGGCCCTTCGGGGTCAGCGCAAGGCCGCGCTGTTCGATCTCGCCGAAGCGCGCGGTGTGGGTGCCTGCATCGCCACCGTCCGCATCCGGGAAATGCACGGCCTCTTCCAGCGCCTTGAAGCTGGTCTGGCGCAGCAGGATCGGGCAGGCGCGGCGCGGCGGGCCTTCGATCACCGCCTTGGCCGCCATGCCGTGCTCGATCATCGCCGCCTGCGCGGCGTCGATGTCCAGCGTGCGCGGGGTCAGGTGGTTGATGTGCGGGCCGCGGAAACTGACCACGTCGGCCACCAGCCGGTGCGCGTTGTGCAGCGCGTGGTAGGTCGGCAGGTCGACCGTGGCATCGCCGTGCCAGCGGAAGGTCTCCAGGGCTTCATCGACGAAGCGCTCGGCGTCGGCCTGCGACAGCCCACCGTCACGCTCGGCCTGGTCGATCAGCGCCAGCGCACCGTCGGTGAAGATGCGGCGGCGTGCCAGGATCTTCGCCGATTCGGCACGCAGGGCTTCGTCTTCGATCAGCTCCAGGCGCAGCAGCGAGGTGAACACGCGGAACGGATTCTGCGCCAGCGCCGCGCCGGTCAGCGGCCGGAACGCGGTGGAGTGCACCGGCACGCCGGCCACCGACAGGTCGTAGTAGCCGACCGGGTACATGCCCATCACTGCAAACAGGCGGCGCAACGTGGCCAGCTCTTCGGCGGTGCCGACGCGGATCGCGCCGTGGCGCTCCTCGTCCAAGCGCGCAAGCTCGTCGTTGCGTTGCAGCTGCGCGGCCAGTGCCGGGTCCTGGGCAAGCACCTGCGCGTTGATCCGCTCCACCAGTTCCACCAGCGTGCCGTACAGCGGCACTTCGGTGCGGTACATGCGGGACATGGCCTGCGCGAACAGGCGGCGGATCACATCAGGCGAAACGAAAGAGGCGCTCATCAGTCACTCGATTACGGGAACAGGGAACAGCTCGGACCCGTATTGTCGCCGGAGCGCGGTGCGGCGGCGATATGCAGAGCAACATGACCGGGTAGTGCCGGTAGCTGGCCACGATGGCGTGGCGCACGGCGCGGTAATGCAGGTTCTCCGGCCTGGTGGGCATGCGCTTCACCACGGCTTCCCAGCCCCCCTCCGGGTTCTGGCTGAAGGCGCGCACGCTGTCGCGGCAGGTCTGTGCGCTGGCCTTGGCCCAGAAACAGGCGAAATAGATATCCCCGGCCTGCCAGCCATGGGTGGTGAACAGCGCATTGAGGTAGCCGCGGGGGACATCGGCGTAGCGCGACACTTCATCGAGGAAGGCGTCAGGGTAGCGTTCGGCGTAGTGGTTGATGTCCTGCAGCTGGGCATCGATCCAGCGGTCACCGGTTTCCACCGTGTAGTCCGCCGAACGCTCGGCGGTCTGCTGGGCCAGCACAGCGGCCGGCACCAGCAGCAGGGACAGCAACAGCGCGCGCAGTCGGTGGTTCATGCCCCGATTCTGCCGCAGCCGCCGCGCCCTGTCAGGCCGCCGCGGCGGCCTTGGCCTCGATCGCCGCCAGCGCAGCCGGCCAGTCGCGGGCGGTATCGGCGGTGACCATGCGCGGCTCGTCATCGGCCACGCCGTGCTGGGTCTCGTGGGCCCAGGTCACCGCGTAGGGGGTATGCACGCCCCAGCCACCGAGGGTGACCACCGGCTCGATATCCGAACGCAGCGAGTTGCCGACCATCACGAAGCGCTCCATCGGCAGGTCGAACTCGGCCAGCACGCGAGCGTAGGTTTCCGGGTCCTTCTCGGAGACGATCTCGATGCGCGGGAACAGCTCGCCCAGGTTGGCGACCTTGATCTTCGCTTCCTGGTGGAACAGGTCACCCTTGGTGATCAGCACCACCGGGTAGTGCTCGGCAATGGCCGCCACCGCGTCGCGCACCCCGTCGATCAGCTCCACCGGGTGACGCAGGGTGTCGTGGCCGATGTCGAGGATGCGCTGGATGTCCTTGGCCTCGATGCGCTGGCCGGTGATGTCGATGGCCGCTTCGATCATCGACAGGGTCATGCTCTTGACGCCGTAGCCGAAGGTGCCCAGGTGGCGCTGCTGCACTTCCAGCAGGTGGCGCGCGGTCTGGGTGTCGTGCACGTCGACGTAGCGCGACAACAGGTCAAGGTAATCCTGCTCGGCCTTGCGGTAGTAGTCCTCGCTCTTCCACAGCGTATCGTCACCGTCAAAACCGACCAGGCCGATGGCGCGCGACGGCGCAGGCATGGAGGTGTTCATCGGCCAAGGATACAGGGGCCGCGATGACGGGAAAAACCCGGGCGGCCACCGCCGCCCGGATTCCATGCATCGGTCTTCCCGAATCGGGTCTGGATCAGCGGCCCTGCGCCGCGCCGGCACTCGCGCCGGCCTGCTGGGCGGCCACGTAGGCCTTGTACTCATCGGCGCTCAGTTCGCCGTCCTTGTTGCTGTCGGCCTGGTCGAACACCTGGGCCAGGCCCGCGTTCACCTGGGCCTCGGACTTGCTGATCGTGCCGTTGCCATCGGTATCGATGCTGGCCCAGGTCTGGCCACCGCCGTTGGCCTGCGCCGAGGCCGCTGCAGCCGCGTTGGAGGCCTGGTCGGCCGCCTGGCCTGCCTGCGCCGCTGCCTGCTGGGCCTGCGCCGCTTCATTCTGCGCATGCGCGGCCTGCTGCTTGGCCGACTGGGCCATCGCCGGGAGGGCCAGCACGCTGGCGGCGGCGACGATCAGGGCGATCAGGGGCTTGCGGTTGCGAATAGTCATCAGGGGTGTCTCCTACCTGTTGGGTGGTGTTGCGCGGCCTGTTGTTTCCGCACGGCACCTACCCTGCCACCGCGTTTCTGAATCGATTTTGCCCCGCAACCGGCGCCCACACGCGCGATTAACCACTGGCCAGCGCGCATGCGTTAGCGCGGTGGTTAGCAGGAAGTGAGTGGCTCATAAGCCCGGCATTCAACGCCTTCGCGTTTAACCGCGAGGCAACGAAAAACCTGCGTCAGTCGACGGTTTTTTCCGATGACCGCGAACTGAACATCACCCAGCCCAGTGCGACCCCGGCCAGCGCGCCGGCGATTTCCAGCACCACCCGGCTGCCGAGTTCGTTCGGATCGTGGATCGTGGCCAGGAACAGGCGCGCGTACAGCGGTGATTCCAGCCGCACGATGCCCATGTAGAACAGCTTCCACGCATCGATGCCGGCGGAGATCACCACCGAGATGACGCAGGCCCAGCCGATCGCATGGCCCATCGACCAGTGCAGCAGCCGGCACAGCCGCGACCACAGCAGGTACACCAGCAGGCCGACCAGCAGGGCGATGGCGCCTGCTTCCAGGGTGCCGAGCAGGCCGAAGTGCAGGGGAAGGTTCATCGGGTGGGCGACAGTGGGATGGCGGCCAGTGTAAGGGATCTGCCCCGGACCCAATCCGCTGGCCCCGGTAGATCCACGCCATGCGTGGATGAATCTCCATCGAGATCGACTATCTCCGGGGTTGGACGGAAAGCACCCACGCATGGCGTGGATCTACCGTGTCGACCAAGGTCGACAGCTACCAAGAGCAGCGGGAAGTTGTCGAGGGCGCCCCCTGCCAACAAACCCTAAAGCACCGGCACGTCGTATGCGGTGCCGGGATCCGGTTCGGGCTGCAGCGTGTAGTGCCACCACTCCTGCGGATAGTTGACGAAGCCGTGGCGCGCCATCGCCTGCACCAGCTGCCGGCGGTTCGCCTGCTGTGCAGCGCTCAGTCCGCGGGTCTGGGTATGCGCACGCGGGCCAAAGAAATCGAAGTCCGTGCCCATGTCCAACGGCGTGCACGTTCCGCTGCGGCAATCCAGCAGGCCCAGATCCACCGTGGCACCGCGGCTGTGGCCGGAGCGCTCGGCGATGTAGCCGTCGGCCAGCAGGCGCGGTTTGTCCAGGTCAGGGTATTGCAGGGCCTTGCGCGAGCGTTCGTGTGGATCGTTCACCCAGGCCATGAAGGCCTGCACCGAACGCACCGGCCGGTAGCAGTCGTAGAGGCGCAGGCCGAAGCCATCGGCGCGCAGGTCCTGTTCCACCTGTGCCAGTGCCTTCGCCACCGGCGCCAGCAGGTAGCACGAAGGCGCCTCGTAGCCAGGCACGCGCGCGCCGGTGAAGTTGTTGGCGCCGGCATAGCGGATATCCAGGTCGATGCGCGGCGACACCGTGCGGATCTCCACCAGTCCGGCACTGGCCGCGTCGGTGGCCGGTGAAACGCGCGGTGGCTCAGCGGCGCCGGTGGTCGCCGCCAGCGCAGTCGCCAGTACGAGTGAAATGCAGGTCCTGGAAGTCATAGCTGAAGTCGATGTCCGGATCGATGGCGCGCAGGTCCAGCGTGGGCGACGCACCGTCCCCGGGTTGCAGCCAGGCCTGTACGTCGTCGCCCAGCGTATCCCAGCGCAGCAGCCAGCGCCCCTGCAGCTGCAGCACAGCCGCCTGCAGCCGGGGCGACTTGTCCACGCTGAAACGCAGGCCGTCCTTGCCCGGGCACAGCGAGGCCGGCCCCAGCCACGGATCGGTGTAGCGCCCCTGCCACCGCGGCAGATCGGCGTCAGATGTCGGCCGTGCCTCCGACGTCGCCGGCCGCTGATGGCCGCTTGCCGCGCGCGTCGCCTGGTCTGCCTTCAGTTCGGCCAGGTACTCCAGCGCCGGACGCGCGTCGTCCGGCGCCGTAAAGCGCTTCAGCGCGGCCTGCATCAATGCGGTACGCGCGTCCTCCCCATCACCGTTGATCAGCATGACCACGCCCACCTTGCGGTCGGGCAGCAGCGCCAGCGACGAATACATGCCGGACAGCGTGCCGGTGTGCGCCACCTTCCACTGGCCGTCCATGTCGGACACGCGCCAGCCATAGCCGTAGCCGTAGAAATGCGCGTTGTCCCAGCGCCGCTGGCGCTCACCCAGCGGCATCGGCATGTGCAGGGTCCACAGCGTGCCGCGCTGCTCCGTATCCAGCCAGCCGGGCGCCACGGTGGCATCGAGCAGCACCTGCATCCAGCGCGTCATGTCGCGCAGCGAACACCGGATGCCGCCAGCGGCCATCGACGGTAGATCCGGGCTGATGTCAGCGTCGGCGTTCACCACCTCATTGTGATCGCCACGCCAGGCATGCGGCTGCGCCACGTTGCCCACGCGCTTCACCGACCACGCCCCCACCTGGCAGCGCGACAGGCCCAGTGGTTCGAACACCTGCTCGCGCATCAACCGGTCGTACGGCTTGCCGCCTGCCGCAGCGGCCACTTCGCCAGCCACCACGTACATCAGGTTGTCGTAGGCATAGTGGCTGCGGAAGCTGCTGACCGGCGTCAGGTGCGCCAATCCGGCGATGATGTCGGCGCGGGTGAATGCGTTCGGTTCCGGCCACAGCATCAGGTCGCCGGCGCCCAGGCCCAGGCCGCTGTTGTGGATCAGCAGGTCGCGCACCTGCATCTGCTGGCCCACCCATGCATCGTGCATGCGGAAGCCCGGCAGATGCCGCTGCACCGGATCATCCCAGCGCAGCCTGCCCTGCTGCACCAGCCGCGCCAGCAGCGCGGCGGTCATCGCCTTGCTGTTGGAGGCGATCTTGAACAGCGTGTCCTGGTCGATGCGGCCGCCATCGCCACGCGCGCCCTCGGCGTGGCGATAGACCACCTGCCCGTTGTCGACCACCGCCATGGCCAGCCCGGGCAGGTGCTCGTGCCGGACCACGGCGGCGACATCGGCCTCGACGGAGGCGGTATCGACCGCCGCCGCCGGAAAAGCCACCAACGCGGCCAGCATCCCCAGTGCCTGCATGCGCCTGGTCCCGGCACCGGGCCTCAGTAGGCCCAGGTGACGGTCAGCTGCGCGTAGCGCGGCGACTGGAAGCCGGTGCCGTAGCGGTACAGCGGATTCGGCGTGCCGATGCTGTCCTGCGGCTCGTAGTCCTGGTCCACGGTCACCACGCGCTGCTGGTTGAGCACGTTGTACACCGCCAGCTTCAGGCGCAGATCGGTGGGAATCGGCACCTTGTACGAGACGCTCACGTCCAGGTCATAGGTCCAGGGCGTGCGGCCGTCGCCACCGCGTGGCGAATGCACGAACACGCGCTGGGACGGAACCGTCGACTGGCAGTTGGACACGCACACGTAGTAGCTGTGGAAGTCGGTGTCGTCGAACGGATTACCGGCGCCGAAGCGGGTTATCGGGCTGCCCGACTGCACGCCCAGCGTGGCCGCCACGCTGAGGTTCTCGGTCAATGCGTAGCTGCCACGGAACTTGAACTGGTGGCGGCGGTCGTTGGCCAGATAGCCGTAGCCGCGGTAGTTGACCCAGGGGTTGTCGAAGTTCTCGGTGCGCCCTGCGTCGGCGAAGTCGGTATCGGAGTTGACCGGGCCTTCTGCGTTGCCGCGACCGTATGCAAGGGTGTAGGAGGCGTTGAAGCCCCACTTGCCGTCCCAGGCGCGGTCGACCTGCAGTTCCAGCGCCTTGTAGTCACGCTTGGGCTTCACCCAGCCGCGCTGGCCGACGTAGTTGCCGTTGTCGTCGTACAGTGCCCAGCCTTCCTTCGACGTATCGATGCTGATCCAGCCGTCGTTGCGGCCATCGCAGTCGGTGTCGCCCCAGACGGTATTGGTGCGCCCGGGGTTGCCCATGATCCACACCCCGTCGATGGCACCACACTGGCCGGTCGCGGTGATGTTCATGTCATCGATGGCATTGTGCAGGCGGCGATAGGTCACGCTCGCCCCCACCGACCAGGCGTCGTTGATCATCTGCTGGAAGCCGAGGATCGCTTCGTCCTGGTAGACCGGGTTCATGTCCCGGTTCACTTCCGCACGCAGGTCCGGCACGCTGCCGTCGCCCTGCGAGTTGTCCACCGGCCCGATCTGTGCGCCCAGGTTGGGGATGTTGTTGGCCGCGCCGCTGTAGCCGAGGAACTCATACCAGGTCCGCTCGTCGAGGAAGCCACCGGCCTGCTTGATGTTGATGACGTTGGCCACCGGCAGGAAGTATCGGCCCAGGTTGCCGAACACCTTGGTCGTGCCATCGCCGCGCACGTCCCAGGAGAAGCCCAGGCGCGGGGCCAGCATGTCGTCGATCTTGATGTAGCTGCTGCCGTCGCCGCCCTTGTTGTCGAAGGCTTCCAGGCGCAGGCCCATGTTCAGCAGCAGATTCGGCGTCACCTGCCAGTTGTCTTCCAGGTAGTAGGCCGAGTTGATCGTCTCGAAGGCCCCTTCCACTTCATAGCGGCGGGTGCGCGCGACCAGGCCGCTGGCCGGCACCACGCCACCATTGAGCGGACTGCCGGGTGTGCGGGCATAGATGTCATAGCGCAGGCCGCCGGGCCCGGGGTAGGCACGGCTGTAGTCCGAGGTGTTCTCTTCGCGGTCCAGGCCGAAGCGCAGCAGGTGGTTGCCCAGCGTCCATTCGAAATCGGCGCGTGCAGCCTTGCGGGTGTCCAGCGCGGATTCCAGCTGCGAGCTGCTGGTGCAGCCGCGGTCACCCTGCAGCGATGGCGGCACGCCCTGGCTGGCGGTGCGGTTGTCGAACACGCGGTTGCAGTTCTCGTCCATCAACGAGCTCTGCACACGGTTGCGCTTGTTCTCACCGTACATCAGCTTCATGGTCAGGTCGTTGTTGACCTGCCAGCTGTAGGTACCGGACCAGTTCTTGCCACCCACCGTGTTGTAGATCTGGTTGCTGCGCTCGCCCACGGTCTGCCCCGTGGCGTAATCGTAGGCGTAGACGTCGGTGAGGGTCTTGCTCTTGTCCGAGAAGCCGAACAGCGACAGCATCTGGTTGTCGGTGATCTGCCAGTCGATCTTGCCGCCCCAGAACGGATCATCGGCCTTGCCCTGGCTCAGGCGCGTGCCGGCGTCATTGGTCGAGGTGGGGCGGTAGTCGCGCGCCTCGTACATGCCGAAGAAGAACAGGCGATCCTGCACCAGCGCACCGGAAGCGAACACATTCAGCGCGCTGCGGCTGTAGTCGTCGCGGCTGGCAGTGATGTAGCGGCTGCCGCTGCCGTCGTAGCGATCACGTGCCTGCGATTGCCATGCCCGCGGCTCGAACACCAGCTCGGCGCCGGCCTTGAAATCGTTGCTGCCCGAGCGGGTTACCGCGTTGATGACACCACCGGTGCTGCGCCCGAACTCGACCGAGTAGCCGCCGGTCTTGACCTGGAATTCCTGGTAGAACGAGAACGGCACCGACGAGAAGCCGACCCGGTTGTAGAAGTCGGTGACGTTCAGGCCATTGATGTAGACGGTGTTCTCGGCCACCGACGATCCGCCGAAGGAAATGCCCTGCCCGCCGAGCGACCCCTTGCCCTTCACGGCTCCCGGCGCGAGCAGCGCTACGGCGGTGATGTCACGGTCCACCGGCAGGCGCGACAGCTCCTCGCGGGTGATGTTGGTGGCCGACTCGGTGGACTTCACGTCCACCATCGACACCACCTGCGGCGCCCGCACTTCGACCGTGCCCAGGGTACTGACCGCACCCAGCGGCACGTTGACCGTGGTGGCACTGCCGAGGCTGACCGTCACCTGGCCGACGCGGCTGGCCCCTCCGCCGGGCAGGCTCACCTCCATGTCATAGGTGCCGACCGGCAGCAGCGGAATGCGGTAGCTGCCGTTGGCGTCGGCCTGCACGGAGCGGACGAAGCCCGTTGCCGGGTTGCGTACGGTCACCGTGGCACCGGCCGGGACCTGGCCGGCATCGCTGACCAGCCGGCCGACCACTGAACCATCCTGTGCGAATGCGCTGGGCGCGATCACGCCCAGACACGCCCCGAGAGCGACGCACAACGCCGCCCGCTTGATGCTGTAAGCCTTCATCCCCTGCTCTCTCCTGCAAGAATTGAATGGTGTGGAATGCGAGGTGTCGCGCTAGCGTTGTCTGGCTGGCAGTACCCGCCACTGGAAGTCGTAGCTCCATTGGTCGAAGTACAGGTTGCCGCCTGCCCACTCGGCCTCGCCACGCTGCGAGTCGACCGTTTCCGAGCGGTAATGCTGTCTGGCCGGCACGAAGGGCTGGCCGAAATCATCGTTGAAGGCGATGCGGTAGCCATCGAGGCCACCCAGATAGAAGTCGCGCAGCGCCGGTACATCGCTGGCCAGTGCGCCAGTGGTCACGTCCATCGGCAGCCAGCCATACGGCGCCAGGTAGACCTGTCCCCAGTCATGCAGGTTGTTGTAACCACTGCCATCGTCGGAGAACACCATGCCCGACTGCCAGCGTGCGGGAATGCCGTTCAGGCGCAGCAGTGCGATCAGCAGCAACGTCTGCTGCCCGCAGTCGGCATGGCCGGCACGCAGTGCGTAATCGCTGATGTTGCTGAGCGTGGAATATTCGCGCGCACCGGCCCACGGAATGCGGTCGACCGCGGCAAACAGCCTGCGCACCACTTCATAGGGGCGCGTCTCGCCCTGCAGTACCTGGTCGGAGAACAGCTTCAGCGCCGGGGTGAAGCGAACATGGGGCAGCTGTTCGGCCAGATAGGGCTTCAGGGCCGGATCGGCCGGGGTCGGTTGCACCACGGCCGGGTCGATCGCGGTATGCCGGGCGAAGATCGTGACCGCGTAGCGGATCTCGAAGCGGGTCGGCTGCCCGGCCACCGCGTTGGCTTCGAGGTAGGCGGTGCGTTGCTGGGTGTGGGCCGGAGCCACGCGCGCCTTGCCCGGGGTGCTGCCCAGCCACTGCACCTGCTCCTGCTGGCCGGGGATCTCGCGCGGGTACGGAATCCAGGCACGCACGGTCTCGCCGGCCGGCACCGCATCGGCCTTCACCGTCAGCGACTGGGTGAATTCGATGCGCTGCGGCAGCACCGACGCCTGGCCACGCTGATCGGACGCGGCCACCACGCGCGCGTGGTGTGCGTTGAGCACTTCGTTCGGGCCCGGAGCGGGCATCGGCGCATCGGCGCGGCGGCGCGCGCGTGCTTCGTCGCTGAGCAGGAACAGATTCGACGGTGCGCGCTTGAAGTACCAACGCTCGCCGTCGATATCGAGATGCTCGATCAGGCCAAGCTGGTCCCAGCGCGCGAATTCCTCGTCGGTCAGGTCGGGAATCCAGCGGCGTACGGCGGCCTTGGCGGCCGCCTGGTCGAGGCTGAAATCCAAGCGGATGCGGCGCATGCGCTCGCGCTGGAAGGCCCCGTCGGCGGTATCGCCTGCCGTTGCCAGCAGCGCTTGGGCATCGCTGAAGCGACCGCTGTCGATCAGGTCGATCACCTGCGCCTGGCGCGCCCGCTGCTGGCGGCTATCCCCATCCGTGGCCTGCGCGGCAGACGCCCACAGCAGCAGCGCGGCACACAGGCCGGCAGCAGCAGGCAGACGTGGTTTGCGAACGGCAGGATCCACAGCGACACTTCCCCAGCGCGGGTGGTAACGGCTGTGTAACACGGGCCGGGATACCGGTCAATAATTTATTCTTGCTTTCGCCACCGAAAGGAATAAATATTCCAACAGGCATTCGAGGAGGGTGTGCAGCGCATGATCCTGGCTTCCCGCGAACGGCACCGGCGTTGGCCGCGCCGCGTGTCCCTGGCGCTGTGCCTGCTGGCCGCACCGGCCTTTGCACCGGCGGCACCACCACCCGACCCCGGTGCGCCGCTGCCGTATGTGATCGGCCTGCACGAGGCCTACCTGACGCCGCAGTACTGGGCCGCGCGTCTGGACAACGCCGATGCGCCGATCCTGGACCGCGCGCAGATCGAGGCGCAGAACGCGCGGATGCGGGCGCAGGACAGCCACCTCCAGGACATCGCGGCGTTGCCGGCGCAGCTTGATGCGGCGACGGTGCGTGCCAGCATCACCGCGCTGTCGCGCTGGCCCGCACGCGCCCTCTACAACGACAAGGGCCAGCCGATCGCGCCGGCGCTGCGCAGCGCGATCGAAGCCAACCTCGGCCTGGATGCGATCCCGGCCGAGGTGGCACCGGCCTACGGGCTGGTAGTGAAGCGCGCGGCACTGCGTACCTTCCCCACCCGCGAGCGCGTCTTCAGCAGCGTCGGTGACACCGATATCGACCGTTTCCAGGAATCGGCACTGTTCCCCGGCGACAAGGTCGCCGTGGTCCATCGCAGCGCCGACGGCGGCTGGCTGTTCGTCCACAGCGAGCGCTACAGCGCGTGGATCGAGGCCGAGGCCATCGCCAGCGGCGACAAGGCCACCGTGCTCGGTTATGGCACGAAGGGCCCGTACCGGATCGTCACCGGTGCCACCGCGAAGACCGCCTACACCCCGGAAGAGCCGCGTGTCTCGCGCCTGCAGCTGGACATGGGCGTGCGCCTGCCGGTGTTGGCCGACTGGCCGGCTGCCGATCCGGTGAACGGCCAGCAGGCGCACGCATCGTGGGTGGTGCAGTTGCCCGTGCGGGAAGCCGACGGCCGCCTGAAGCTGGTGCCTGCGCTGCTGCCACGCTCGCAGGACACTGCCGCCGACTACCTGCCGCTGACCCCACGCCTGTTGCTGCAGCAGGCGTTCAAGTTCCTTGGCGAACGCTACGGCTGGGGCCACGACTACGACACCCGCGACTGCAGCGGCTTTGTGTCCGAGATCTACCGCAGCTTCGGCGTACTGCTGCCGCGCAATACCAGCGCGCAGGCGGTCAGCCCCGCGCTGGATCGGCTGCCCTTCACCGGCAAGGACGGCAAGGCGGTGCGCGACCGCGCCGTCACCGACCTCCGTGTTGGCGACCTGGTCTACATTCCCGGCCACGTGATGATGGCCATCGGCCACGTCGACGGCCGCACCTGGGTGATCCACGATACGGCGGGCGGCAGCTGGTTCGGTGCCGACGGCAGACGTGTGCAGGCCCATCTCAATGGTGTTTCGGTCACGCCGCTGGAGCCGATGATGGCCAGCGATACCGTCCGCTACATCGACCGCATCACCAACATCCAGCGCCTGCGGGCCAAGACCCCCTGAATGAAGATCACTGCCATCGAACTGGGCATGCTGCGCGTGCCGTTGAAGACACCGTTCAAGACCGCCCTGCGCACGGTGGAGACCGTGGAAGACGTGGTCGTACTGATCCGCACCGACACCGGTCACACCGGCTACGGTGAAGCCCCGGCCACCGCAGTGATCACCGGCGATACCCACGGCTCGATCATCGAAGCGATCCGCCACTTCATCGCACCGCGCCTGATCGGCCAGGACGTGGCCAACCTCAACCGCCTGTGTGGGCTGGTGCAGACCGCGATGGAGCGCAACACCAGCGCCAAGGCCGCGGTGGAGATCGCGCTGTACGACCTGTGGGCGCAGCTGCACGGTGCCCCGCTGTACCAGATGCTTGGTGGCGGCGACCCGGTGATCACCACCGACATCACCATCAGCGTGGACTACATCGACAAGATGGTGGCCGACTCGCTGTCGGCCATCGAACGCGGCTTCGAGTCGCTGAAGATCAAGGTCGGCAAGGACATCGGCCTGGACATCGAACGGGTTAAAGCGATCCACGCCGCGGTGGAAGGCCGCGCCCTGTTGCGGCTGGATGCCAACCAGGGCTGGACTGCCAAGCAGGCGGTGCATGCGATGCGTACGCTGGAAGATGCCGGCGTGGTGCTTGAACTGCTGGAGCAGCCGGTGAAAGCCGCCGACATCAGCGGGCTGAAGTACGTCACCGACCGCGTCAACACACCGGTGATGGCCGACGAAAGCGTGTTCAGCCCGAGCCAGGTGATGGACCTGATCCAGCAGCGCGCGGCCGACATCATCAACATCAAGCTGATGAAGACCGGCGGGCTGTCCAACGCGATCCGCATCGCCGACATTGCCGGCATCTACGGCGTGCCGTGCATGATCGGCTGCATGATCGAATCGAGCATCAGCGTGGCTGCCGCCGTGCACCTGGCCGTGGCCAAGAGCGATGTGATCACCAAGGTCGATCTGGACGGCCCCTCGCTGGGCCAGTTCGACCCGGTCAGCGGCGGCGTGCATTTCAACGAATCGGAGATCAGCATCAGCGACGTGCCGGGGCTGGGCATTACTGAAGTGCGTGGGCTGGAGATGCTGGGTTGATCTGTGTCTTGCGGCTGGCCTGGCGTACAACTGACGTTGGGTCGGGCGTTACTTTTCTTTTCGCGAAAAGAAAAGTAACCAAAAGAAACGCTCCGCCGGCCGCGAGCCGACGTGCTGCGCACGCCGGTGCCCTGCGCTCCTCGGTCCGCCGAGGGACGGCGCGGAACTCGCTGCGCTCAGACACCCGCGCCTCTTCGCCCTCGCCGGACCTGCGGTGCTCGGCTCGCTTGAAGGCGGACTCAACGTCAAAGGCAACAACTGCGCTCCGTAACCTCTTCGAGGCTGGAACCCGCTCGACCGATACCATGACACGCTCTACGCTGCCAACTGCACCGCGCCTACACATGCCCGGACACCCCGCATGCCGCCCCTGCTGAAGATCCGCACCGAGCGTGGGCAGATGTCGGCCATCGAGCGCCGCATCGCCGACTTCATCCTTGAAAACGCCCACCTGCTGCGCGACTACTCGTCCCAGCAGCTGGCCAGCGCGTTGGGCATCAGCCAGTCCAGCGTGGTGAAGTTCAGCCAGAAGCTCGGCTTCAAGGGCTACCCGGACCTGAAGTACTCCATCGGCCAGGACGTCGCCCGCGCCGGTGCCGATCCGCAGCAGGCGCCCGACGAACCCGACAGCGGCGATGACTACCTGCGCCTGGGCGAGGCCCTGCGCCGCAGCAAGGCGCAGGCCGAAGAGGAAACACGCCAGGCCAATCCACGCGCGGAGATCGAGCGCATCGTGCAGCTGCTCGACGGTGCGCCAAAGCTGTTCGTGTACGGCCTCGGAGACGACGGCCTGTTCGCCCGCGAGTTTGCCATGCGGCTGTCGCTGCTCGGGCTGCTGGTGGTACCCCACACCGACCCGATCCTGATGCTGGCCAACCTCTCGGCCGCACGGCCCGGTGACGCGCTGCTGGTGTTCTCCGAGTTCGGCAACCTGCCCCAGCTCTCGCAGCTGTCGCGGCAGTTCCAGGACATGGGGGGCAAGGTGATTTGCATCACCCGCCACACCGCCAACCCGCTGCGCGCGCATGCGGATGCGGCCCTGGCGGTCTGCGCCCACGACCGCACGCCGCAGGTCGCGCAGCTGCTGTACCG
Source organism: Stenotrophomonas maltophilia group sp. Smal12 (assembly GCF_037079935.1). Lineage (NCBI taxonomy): Bacteria > Pseudomonadati > Pseudomonadota > Gammaproteobacteria > Lysobacterales > Lysobacteraceae > Stenotrophomonas > Stenotrophomonas maltophilia group sp. Smal12. The sequence continues at coordinate 14,827 of NZ_JBAWUK010000065.1, forward strand.
TAGCGCCATGCACGCCCTGCTCGATTTCCTGTTCGTGCTGCTCTGCCATGCCAATCCGGATCGCCAGCAGCAGCTTGCGGTGAACCTGGAGCGGATCGACCACCTGCTGGATTCCTGACCGGAGCGCATGTTGATGAGATCGCTGGTCCGCCTTGCCATCACTGCACTGCTGCTTGCCGCAGTGGTGTCCGTTCACGCGGCGCCGCTGGATGGCGCGCGCCAGCTGATCGTGGTCACCAGCGATGGCTGGGACAGCACCCAGGGGCAACTACAGGCCTATGTGCGCGACGGCAAGGGCTGGCACCCGCATGGCCAGGCGTTCCCGGTGGCGCTTGGCCGCACCGGCAGCGCATGGGGCCTGGGCCTGCATCCGGCACAGGCCGATGGCCCGCAGAAGCAGGAAGGCGATGGCCGCAGCCCGGCCGGCATATTCGCGCTCGGCAGCGCGTTCGGCTATGCGGTCACCCGCCCCGGCACCGCCCTGCCCTACCAGCCGATGCTGGACAGCAGCTACTGCATGGACGTGCCCGCCTCGCCGTTCTACAACCGCATCGTGGATGAGAAGAAGGTCGGCAGCGCAGCGGTCAAGGGCTCCACCGAGCCGATGCGGCTGGACCTGCACAACAAGGGCGACGTGCGCTACCGGGAAGGCTTCGTGATTGTCCACAACCCGGACAACCAGCCCGGCAAGGGCAGCTGCATCTTCGCCCATCTGTGGCGCCAGCCCGGCGAGGCCACCGCCGGCTGCACGGCCATGCCGCAGGAACGCATGCAGGCACTGCTGGACTGGCTGCGGCCGCAGGACGCGCCGCGTTTCGTGCTGCTGCCGCGCGCGGAATACAAGCGACTGCAGGCGCAGTGGCAGCTGCCTGCACTGAAGGGAGACGGCCGTTGAGCGCGCAGGACGAGCCGCAGCTGCAGCGCGCGGTCAGCCGTTGGCAGATCGTCGGCCTGTCGATCAACGATGTGATCGGCAGCGGCATCTACCTGCTGCCGGCCGCCACCGTCGCCCTGCTCGGCCCCTTCAGCCTGTGGGGCGTGGTCGCCGCCGGCATCGTCGTGGCTTTGCTGGTGCTGTGCTATGCGCAGGCCGCCAGCTACTTCGATGAACCCGGCGGCAGCTACCTGTATGCACGCGAGGCCTTCGGCCGCTTCGCCGGTTTCGAGATCGGCTGGATGATCTGGCTGACCCGCATCAGTTCGGCGGCCGCACTCAGCAATGCGCTGGCCGATGCGGTCGCGCGCTTCTGGCCATGGGCCGGTGCCGGCCTGGGCCGCATCGCGGTGATCGTGGTGTCGCTGGGTTTCCTCACCGGCATCAACATCATCGGCGTGCGGTCGGCCGCGCGCACCGGCGTGGTGCTGGTGATCGGCAAGATGCTGCCGCTGCTGCTGTTCGTGGCCATCGGTGCGTTCTACATCGACCCGGGGCTGGCCTTCTCCGGCCAGCGCCCGGACCCGCACGACCTGCAGCGCATGGGCGAGGCCGCGTTATTGCTGCTGTATGCCTACGCCGGTTTCGAGAACATTCCCGCCGCCGCCGGCGAGTACCGCAATCCGCGCCGCGACATTCCGTTCGCGCTGATCACCATGATCATCACCGTCACCGTCATCTATGGCGCGGTGCAGGTGGTGGCACAGGGCACGCTGGCTGGCCTGGCCAGCTCGGCCACGCCGCTGGCCGATGCCGCCGCTGGATTCGGTGGCGAAGCACTGGCGCTGATCCTGACCGTCGGTGCCACCATCTCCATCCTCGGCACCAACAGCAACACGATGATGATGGGCCCGCGTTTCCTGTTCGCGCTGGCACGCGATGGCTATGGGCCGAAGATCCTGGCCCAGGTGCATCCGCGCTTCCATACCCCGGCCGCGTCGATCCTGTGCCAGGGCCTGATCGCGCTCGGCCTGGCCCTGTCCGGTTCGTTCGTGCAGCTGGCCCTGCTGTCGATGACCACGCGCCTGTTCGCCTACATCGGCACCGCTGCGGCGGTACTGGTCCTGGCCAAGCGCTACGCCGACCGCCCGGGCGCGTTGAAGCTGCCCGGTGGACCGCTGATTCCGGTGCTGGCACTGCTGCTGTGCCTGGCCCTGTTTGCCAGCGCCAGCTGGCAGAACATTGCCGCCGCACTGGTCGCGTTTGCCATCGGCGCAGTGATCTACACGCTGCCGCGCAAGGATGCCAGCACCGGGTAACCGGCCGCATCAGGCCGTGCCGGTCGGATTGATCTGGCAATCACGTCGCTGGACCGGGCCATTAACCATCGGGCCGGCATGATCGGGTTTCGTCCACCACGGAGCCCTCAATGACCGAGTACCAGATTCCCGGCCGCGTGCCGGACGACAGCACCCCGCGTGATGCGATCAGCAACTACTGGCGCGAGCGCTACACCGCCGAACCGTACTACGACGACCAGCTGTTCTTCGAGGACTACGAGCCGGCCTACCGCATCGGCCACGCCGCGCGTGCACAGGACATCATCCGCGCCTATGAACAGGTCGAGGCCGAGCTCGAATCACGCTGGGCCAACGAACGCGGCCGCAGCCGCCTGGAATGGGCGCAGGCACGCAATGCGGTGCGTCGTGGCTGGGAGGATGCACAGCTGGCGGATCCGCAATTGAAGCGATAGCGCCCTGCTGCTGTGGAGCCGAGCATGGGCTCGGCTCTACACATTCACTCCTGTTCCGGCAGCGGCGGCACGATCGCGCTGCGCTTGCTCTCGCCACCACCGGTGGCGATGAGGTCGCGGGTATTCTTCTGCACCGCCACCGCACCGAACAGCGACAGCGCATACGCCATGCCGTAGAAGCCTTTTTCACTGGGCGCCAGCGTGGCATTCCACAGGCCGACCAGCAGCAGCATCAGCGCCGACAGCAGCGCAAACCAGCACAGCGCGTAGTACAGGCCGCTCACCGGAATGCCTTCCACGCGATCGCGCACGCTCTTCTGCAGCGAGACCGCCGCGAACAGGCCGAACAGCAGCAGGGTCAGGTAGTAGCCCTTCTCGTTGAGCGCCATCGTGGCATTGAACAGGCCGATCAGGTACGCCGCCGCCCCCAGCAGCAGCGCCACCCACGAGGCGGCGATGAAGGCGGTGGACGGCTTGTGGGGTAGTGCAGTGTTCATCGCAGGTCCTTGGCAGGCAGGCGGGCACGCTTTGCCCGGGTGTGCCCACCCTAGACGATCCCGCTGCGCTCGCACAGGGGTCGCAGGACCTTCGGGCCACGACGCTCACGGCACCGGTGGTATACAAGGGAACGCCCGGCCATCCGCATCCCCGCCCTGGAGATACCCATGACCCGCACGCCCCTGCTGCTCGCCCTCGGCCTGGTGCCGATCCTTGCCACCTCCGCCTGCAACGCCGCCGACCCGGCCGCCAACGGCGCCCAGACCGCGGCGCCCGCAGCTTCCACCGCTGCCGACCAGCGCCCGTTCACCGCCACCGAAGTCAGCCGCTTCGACCAGCCGTGGGCGATGACCTTCCTGCCTGATGGCAGCCTGCTGGTCACCGAGAAGCGCGGCAAACTGCAGCACCTGGACCTGGCCAGCGGCCAGAAGCACGAGATCACCGGTGTTCCGAAGGTCGCCTATGGTGGCCAGGGCGGTTTCGGCGACGTGATCCTGCATCCGGATTTCGCCCGGAATCATGTCGTTTACGTCAGCTATGCCGAGGAAGGCACGCTGGATACCCGCGGTGCGGCGGTGGCCCGCGCCACCCTGGCGCTGGATGCCAACGGCGGTGGCCAGCTGAAGGACCTGAAGGTGATCTGGCGGCAGAGCCCCAAGGTCAGCGGCGAAGGCCACTACGGTCATCGTCTTGCCTTCGGCCCGGACGGCAAGCTGTGGATCAGTTCCAGCGAGCGGCAGAAGTTCGATCCGGCCCAGGACATGGGCAGCAACCTGGGCAAGATCATCCGCCTCAACGACGATGGCAGCCTGCCGGCGGACAACCCGTTTGCCTCGCAGGGGGGCATTGCCGCGCAGGTGTGGTCACTGGGCCACCGCAACATCCTCGGCATGGCCTTCGATGCCAGCGGCAAGCTGTGGGCACATGAAATGGGGCCGGCCGGCGGCGACGAACTGAACCTGATCGTGCGCGGCGCCAACTACGGCTACCCGATCGTCTCCAATGGTGATCATTACGATGGCCGGCCGATCCCCGACCACGACACGCGCCCGGAATTTGCCGCGCCGAAGGTGACCTGGACGCCGGTGATCTCGCCGGCCGGCTTCGTGGTCTACAGCGGCAGCCTGTTCCCGCGGTGGAAGGGCAGCGGCTTCATCGGTGGCCTGTCGTCCACCTCGCTGGTGCGCGTGGCCTTCGATGGCGACAGCGCGCGCGAAGCCGAGCGCTTCAACATGGGCGAGCGCATCCGCGAAGTGGAACAGGGCCCCGACGGCGCGCTGTGGCTGCTGGAAGACGGCAGCAAAGCGCGCCTGCTGAAGCTCACGCCGAAGACCTGAGGTAGTGCCGGCCGCTGGCCGGCCCCCTGGATCCTTCCAGCATCCTGCGGTTGC
>NZ_JBAWUK010000066.1:0-18781 GCF_037079935.1 Stenotrophomonas maltophilia group sp. Smal12
GTCCTGGGAAATGCTCGAGCAGCTGGCCCCCAGGCGTTGAGGGGTTTTCGGCAGGGCTTCCAGCCCTGCACCTGCCGAGGCCAAAGCAACACCAACAGCAACACCGTGCATTCCGTCGGATGGCGGGTTGGGTCCGTTTGAGGGGGGGCCGCTGCAAGTACCCCTCCGGGGCCCGGCCCAGCCGCCAGCGGCTGGGCCGGACCGCGGAGCGGGGTTTACGGCGTGTCCTGCCCACCCACACCGGCCCGCCCAACAAGCAAAGGCCAGAGCCGCTCTGGCTCTGGGCTTTGCTGTTGCCTTGGTTTGAAGCCTCGGCAGTTGCAGGGGCGCAGCCCTGCCGAGCAACCCTCAGTGCAGCAGGGCAGCCACCGCGTCGCGGAACCCCGCCTGGGCCTGCCCGGAATCGGGCGCATGATGCAGCTGGCGCACCGCCCGTCCCAACCGTGCCGCCCCCACGAAGCCACAGCTGGCCTGCAATCGGTGCAACTGGCTGCGCAACTGGCGCTCGTCGTGCTGGTCGACCGCCTGCTCGACCGCGTCGCGCACGCCCGGCAACTCGGCCAGGAACAGTTCGCGCAGTGCGATCAGGTGGTTGCGCTGGCCATTGAGCGCTGCCAGGGCTGCGGTCTCGTCCCAGTCCTGTACGGCCAGTTCGACCGCGGCCGGGGCCTGTGCCACGAAGATCCCCGCCGGGCTGTTGACCAGCGCTCGGCGCACGGCCTTCAGCAGCTGGTCGCGGCCCAGTGGCTTGACCAGCGTGTCGCTGAAACCAGCTTCGCGCAGGCGGGCGTGAATGGAGGCATCGCCGTCGGCGGTATGTGCCAGCGCCGGCGTGTCGGGATGTGAACGGCGCAACTCACGCAACAGCTGCGCGCCATTGCCGTCCGGCAGGTTGACGTCGATCAGCCACAGGTCATGCGAGCCGGGCTCGGCACTGGCCAGGGCACTGGCCAGCGAATCTGCGGTGTCCACATCCGCCGGTAACGTTTCCAACGCCGCCTTGAAAAAACCGCGGCTGATGATGTCGTCCTCGACAAGCAGGAAGCGGGGCCGTGCGGCCCGCGGGGTCATCTGCATCAGGGCTGCCTCCATGTCAGCTGTCCCAATCATCATGCACGACGGCCACGGGCGCAAGCGGGTCCGGGCCCCATCGGTCAGGATCTGCGACAATACGCCCCCATTTTTGCCCGCAGCCTGTTGCCACGTGGCCCGATCCCGCTCCCGCACCGACCGTACCCCGTTCCAGACCGAGATCCTCGACCTCAGCCATGATGGTCGCGGTGTCGCCCGCCGTGAAGGCGAGGGCGGCAAGGTTACCTTCGTCAGCGGCGCCCTGCCCGGTGAGGTGGTGATGGCCGAACAGACAGCCCGCAGCCGCCATTTCGACGAGGCGCGCACGCTGGAGGTGCTGCAGGCCTCGCCGCAGCGGGTGACCCCCAAGTGCCCCCATTTCGGCACCTGTGCCGGCTGCGTACTGCAGCACCTGGACGAGGCCCAGCAGATCGTCGCCAAGCAGCGCGTGCTGATGGACAACCTGGAGCGGATCGGCCATGTGAAGCCGGGCACCGTGCTGCCGCCGCTGGTCGGCGAGAGCTGGGGTTACCGCCGCAAGGGCCGCTTCTCGGTGCGCCGGGTCGAGAAGAAGGACAAGACCCTGGTCGGCTTCCGTGAACAGGATCCGCGTTTCGTCGCCGACCTCAGCCAATGCCTGACGGTGATTCCGGAAATCGGCACCCAGGTCGAGGCGCTGTCCACCTTCATTGAAACGCTCGATGGCAAGCGCGACATCCCGCAGATCGAGTTCATCGCCGGTGACCAGGCGGTGGTGCTGACCGTGCGCCACCTGCAACCGCTCAGCGATGCGGACCGCGCGGCCTGGGCTGCCTTCGGCCAGCAGCATGGGTTCGTGATCTACCTGCAGTCCGGCGGCGTGGACACCGTGCAGCCGCTGGACGGGCAGGGCGTGCCGCTGTCGTTCCGGCTGGCGCCGTGGGATGTCGAGCTGGCGTTCCGCCCGTTGGATTTCATCCAGGTCAACGCCAAGCTCAACGAGAAGATGATCGCCCACGCCCTGGACCTGCTGCAGCCGGGTAAGGACGAGCGCGTGCTGGACCTGTTCTGCGGCCTGGGCAACTTCACCCTGCCGTTGGCCCGCCGTGTGCGTGAAGTGGTGGGTGTGGAAGGCGATGCCGGCCTCGTCGCGCGTGCGCGTGAGAACGCCGAGCGCAACGGCCTGGCGAACGCGCAGTTCTTCAGCGCCGACCTGACCCAGGACCAGCGCAGCACGGCGTGGATGCGCCAGGGCTTCGACAAGCTGCTGCTGGATCCGCCGCGCTCGGGCGCGATCGAAGTGCTGCAGCAGCTGCCGCTGAAGCAGTTCAAGCGCATCGTCTACGTCAGCTGCCACCCGGGCTCGCTGGCGCGCGATGCCGGCTATCTGGTCAACGAACAGGGCTTCACCCTGGTCAGCGCCGGTGCCATGGACATGTTCCCGCACACCGCGCACGTGGAAAGCATCGCGGTATTCGAAAAGCGCTGAGCAGCTGTCATCACCCGTGGCGCATAATTGCGCCATGGGCATCGAAATCGAACGCAAATTCCTGGTCAGCAGCGATGGCTGGCGCACCGCCGCGCATCGGGTGATCCCGATGGCGCAGGGCTACATCAACGACATGGGCGCGCTCGACCGCGGCACCCAGAACGCCTCGGTGCGCGTGCGCATCGAAGGCGACCACGCCGCGCTGAACCTGAAGTCGCGCACTCTCGGCCACACCCGGCAGGAGTTCGACTACCCGATCCCCGTGGAGGACGCGCGCGCACTGCTGGCGCTGTGTGTCGGCGGCCTGATCGACAAGCGCCGCCATCTGGTCGAACACGCCGGCCTGACCTGGGAAGTGGACGAGTTCCTCGGTGACAACGCCGGCCTGGTGGTGGCCGAAGTCGAGCTGGAAAGCGCGGACCAGGCCATCGACCTGCCGGACTGGGTCGGCGCCGAAGTGACCGATGACGCCCGCTACTACAACGTTGCCCTGGCCAGCCGCCCGTATTCACAGTGGTGAGCCCCCAAAAAGGGGACGGAGGGGATTAAGTCGGCTTTACCCCGGCTGTGCGGAAAGCGACTTAATCCCCTCCGTCCCCTTTTATCGAGGAAGGCGGTCCCCATGTCGTTCGGATGAGAATCGACATCTACTCCGACGTGGTCTGCCCCTGGTGCTGGATCGGCAAGCATCGTTTCCAGCAGGGCGTGCAGTTGCTGGGTCTGAACGCGCCTGACCTCGATATCCACTGGCAGCCGTTCCAGCTGGACCCGGATGCGGACGACACCCCGGTGCCGCTGCGCGAGGCCTATGCGCGCAAGTTCGGGGGCGTCGAGCGCACCGAGCAGATCCTCGGCCAGACCCAGACCACCGCGCGCGCGGAGGGGCTGCCGATGGATTTCAACCAGGGCCAGGTGCGGGTGACCACACTGCCGGCGCATCGGGTGTTGTGGCTGGCCGGCCAGCATGGCGTGCAGGATGCGGTGGGTGAAGCGCTGTTCCGCGCCCACTTCGAGCATGGCCAGAACCTGGCCGATACCGCAGTGCTGGTGAAGGCCGGCGCGGCGGGTGGCCTGGACGGTAGTGAAATCGCGCAGATGCTGGCCTCCGACCGGGGCCTGGCCGAGGTCGAAGCCAAGCTGGCGCAGGCCCATGCACTGGGCATTTCTTCGGTGCCGACCTTCGTGATCGATGGGAAGTGGGCCATTTCCGGGGCCCAACCACCCGAGGCGTTCGCCCAGGCCCTGCAGCAGATCGCGGCCGAACAGGGCGCCCCGGCCACCCCGGCTGACGGCGACGAGGCCTGCGGCCCGGACGGCTGCCAGGTCTGACCGGCTCCTCAAAAGGGGACGGAGGGGATTAAAACGTATCCAGCCCCTTGGGGCCGATTGCGCCTTAATCCCCTCCGTCCCCTTTTTCTGACCACTGCGCCTGTCGGCCGGTTCTGCGACAATGCGGCACTGCGCCATGCGGGCGCGCGTTGTGGAGATCAACCATGCTGCTGATCGGCGTTGCCGGCACCGAACTGACCGCCCAGGAACGTGACTGGCTGCAGCACGACGCCGTGGCCGGAGTGGTGCTGTTCAAGCGCAACTTCGCCTCGCGCCAGCAGGTGACCGATCTGAGCGCGGCCATCCGTGCCGCTGCCCCGCGCCCGCAGCTGATCTGCGTGGACCAGGAGGGCGGCCGCGTACAGCGCTTCCGCGAGGGTTACAGCGATCTTCCGCCGCTGCAGGACATTGGTGCCCTGTACGCCACCGACCCGCAGCAGGCCCTGGCGCTGGCCGAGCAGCATGCCTGGCTGATGGCCAGTGAAGTCCGCGCCAGCGGCCTGGATCTCAGCTTCGCCCCGGTGGTCGACCTTGGCCGCGGCAACCGCGCCATCGGCAACCGCGCCTTCAGTGAAGACCCGCAGGTCGTGGCCGCGTTCACCGCAGCCTATGTGCGCGGCATGCACGCGGTCGGCATGGCCGCCACGCTCAAGCATTTCCCTGGCCACGGCACCGTGCTGGAAGACACCCACGTGGATACCGCGATCGATCCACGCGCGCTGGACGAACTGCGCGCGCAGGACCTGGTGCCGTTCCAGGCCGGCATCGCCGCCGGTGCCGATGCGGTGATGATGGCGCACGTGATCTATCCGCAGGTGGCACCGGAGCCCGCCGGCTATTCCCCACGCTGGATCCAGGACATCCTGCGCGGCGAACTCGGCTTCCGCGGCGTGGTGTTCTCCGATGACATCGGCATGGCCGCCTCGCACAGCGCCGGCGGCGTGCCGGCACGCGTGCACGCGCACCTGGACGCCGGCTGCGACGTGGTGCTGGTTTGCCATCCGGAACTGGTCGATGAAGCCCTGCATGCGGTGCAGGGACGCTCCCTCAATACTGCTGCGCTGCTGGGCCTGCTCGGCCGCGGCGCACTCGGCTGGGACGGCCTGCTGGCCGATGCCCGCCATGGCGACACCCAATCCCGTCTGCTTGAAACCCTTGGAAGAACCGTCTGATGCCCAACCTCACCATTTCCCAGGCCCTGGCCCAGGCTGACCTGCTGGTCGACCGCCCCACCATCGACAAGGCCATCGCTGCTATCGCCGACGCCATCGCGCGCGATTACAAGGGCGAGGTGCCGTTGTTCCTGTCGATCATGCATGGTGCGCTGCCGTTCGCCGGCCAGCTGGCGCTGGAACTGGGCGCGCGCGGCCAGGACGTGCAGTTCGATTACCTGCACGCCACCCGCTACCGCGGCGAAACAACCGGCGGTGACCTGGTCTGGAAGCACAAGCCGGCCACCTCGCTGTTCGGCCGCCGCGTGCTGCTGGTCGACGACATCCTCGACGAGGGCTACACCCTGCAGGGCGTTCGCACCTGGTGCCTGGAACAGGGCGCGACCGATGTGCGCATCGCTGCGATGACCGTGAAGAAGCACGACCGTGCGCTGCCTGACGTGACCGCCGATTACGCGGGCATCGAGCTGCCGGACCGCTACGTGTTCGGCTTCGGCATGGACGTCAACGAGACCCTGCGCTGCGTGCCGGCCATCTACGCGATGAAGGAATAACGGCGCAGCCGCCCGCGGCGCGTCTTCTTCTGCCGCCGGCATCCTCGGGTGCCGGCGTTCGTCTTTTCATGGAGTGCTTCGAATGCAACAGATCGCCCTGGCCGTGATCGGCGGTACCGGTGTCTACAACCTGGCCAAGCTTGACGACGTGCAGACCCACGAGGTCGACACCCGCTTCGGCCGCCCATCGGGCCCGGTGCGCGTGGGCACGCTGCTCGGCCATCGCGTGGCGTTCCTGGCGCGGCATGGCGAGGGGCATTCGCTGCCGCCGCACAAGATCAACTACCGAGCCAATTTGGCTGCGCTGCAGCAGCTGGGCGCGCAGCGGGTGCTGGCATTGAACACGGTGGGTGGCATCACCGAGAACTTCGGTCCGCGCGTGCTCGCCTGCCCGGACCAGATCATCGACTACACCTGGGGCCGCATCAGCACGATCTGTGAAGAAGAAGGCTCCGACGTGGTCCACGTCGATTTCGGCCATCCGTACACGCCGATGCTGCGCAGCAAGATCCTGGCGGCAGCCAAAGTGACCGGTGTCACGGTCCATGACGGTGGCTGCTATGGCGCAACGCAGGGCCCGCGCCTGGAAACGATCGCCGAAATCGCCCGCATGCGCCGCGACGGTTGCGATCTGGTGGGCATGACCGGCATGCCGGAAGCCGCACTGGCGCGGGAGCTGGGGCTGGATTATGCCTGCCTGGCGATCATCGCCAACTGGGCCGCCGGCTGCGGTGATGGCGAGGAGATTACGATGGCCGAAGTGCTGGCCAATGTGCAGGCGGCCAGCAACGGACTTCCGGAACTGGTGGGCGAATTGGCGCGGGGGTGATTGTCTTCCCCGAGCAAGCTTTGCATACTCAGCTTGTGCGCGGGTTCAGCGTACACCACCCATTCATTGCATAAGGTCTCGCATCACCATGCCGAACGGTACCGTCAAGTGGTTCAACGACGCCAAGGGATTTGGCTTCATCTCGCCGGAGGATGGCAGCGCCGACGTGTTCGCGCACTTCTCCGCCATCAACTCCAAGGGCTTCCGCAGCCTGCAGGAAGGCCAGCGTGTCACCTATGACGTGACCCAGGGCCCGAAGGGCGCCCAGGCTTCGAACATCACGCCGGCCGAGTGATCCACTCGACAGTGCGTTGAAAACCCCGCTCCGGCGGGGTTTTTTTTGCGCTGCGACAAGAATTGCGCTGCCGTGGGCGGGGCCCCGCTGGGCATCCGGATTTGCGCTCGGGCACAATGCGCCCATGAAGGAACGACTGCGCATCGCCGTGATCGGCTACGGCACCGCTGGACAGGCATTGTCCATCCTGCTCTCCCGTGATGGCCACGAGGTGGAGATCTTCGAACGTGTGCCCACGCCGGGACCGGTTGGCGCCGGTTTCCTGCTGCAGCCCAGCGGCCTGCAGGTGCTGTGGCAGATGGGCCTGCTTGACGCCGTGCGCGCGCATGCCGCGCCGGTGCATCGCCTGTACGGCGATACGCCGTGCGAACGCGCAGTGATGGACATGCGCTACGCCGGCCTGGACGCGCGCCTGCACGGCCTTGGCATGCAGCGCGGCGCCCTGTTCTCGTTGCTGGATGATGCGCGTGCTGGTGCGGGCCAGCTGCATGCCGGCGTCAGCATTGCCGCAGTGGATGCCGAGCAGGGCCGCCTGCGTGACAGCGAAGGGCGCCTGCACGGTGCGTTCGACCTGGTGGTGGCCGCCGATGGTGCGGCCTCGACGCTGCGCGGCACGATCAAAGACGGTAACGGACTGGATCGCGTGTATCCGTGGGGTGCGCTGTGGTGCCTGTTGCCGGCCGAAGACTGGCCACACCTGCAGGAGCTGCGGCAGCGCTACGTGGCCGCACGCAAGATGATCGGGCTGTTGCCGGTCGGTACGCGGCCCGGTGATGACACGCCGCGCCTGAGCTTTTTCTGGAGCCTGCCACGCGCCGATTTCGAACGTTGGCAGGCCGACGGCATGACGCCCTGGCTGGACGAACTGCATGCGCTGTGGCCGCAGGCCAGTGCACGCTTCGCGCATCTGCGTGACGCCGGCCAGCTGGCACGGGCCGTCTACCGCGACGCGGTGATGACGCGCTGGCATCACGGCCGCATGGTGCTGGCCGGCGATGCCGCGCATGCGATGAGCCCACAGCTGGGCCAGGGCGTGAACATGGCGCTGCTCGATGCGCTGGCGCTGCGCGATGCCTTGCGCGCGCATGGTGGCGGTGCCGCGGCATTGCAGGCCTACCAGGCGCAGCGCAGGGCACACGTTGCGGTCTACCAGCGCTGGAGCCGTTGGCTGACGCCGCTGTTCCAGTCCGATCGCGATGCCTGGGCCAAAGCGCGCGACGTGCTGCTCGGCCCGATGGGGCGCCTGCCGGGTGGACGTGGTCACATGCTGCGTGTGCTCAGCGGTACCCAGCATGGCTGGTTCGGTTCGCTCGCGCTGGATCCTGCTTTCGTCGACGCGCTGGCCACTGCGGCGCAGGTGCCTCGCATCAACGCGATCACAGCCACTGCGTGAAACGCGTCGTCACGTGAATTAACGGTTGCCTCACTGCGCATATGCGAGAAGTAGGTTGCACGCGATTACGCGTCGCCCGTTTTCCTTTCCGTGATCAACATCGCGCGTGGCCCGGGAGGCGCTGCCGTCGCGGCCTGTTGCGGCCCGGATGTGCCGCCTGTTGTCGAAGAGGAGGATGCCATGTTGTTCGCGGTCGAGGAGCTGGAATCGGAAATCTGCAAGCTGCGCGGTCTGTTGCAGATGCTGCACGAGGACCAGCCCGACGTACTGGAGGACGTGTTCGAGTTCCATGTCGGCAGCCTGATCAGTCATGCGTCGCCGGAGCACCACACGCGCATCCGCACCTGCGCGCAGGAGATGCTGGCGGCGATCCAGGCCTTGCCGCGGCGACGGGAAGAGGACACGCCTGAGTTCCAGCTGATGCCGCAGCTGGATATCCGTCCGGCCTGATTCAAGCCAGGGGCAGTGCCACCAGGCCGTTGTCCACGCAGGCGACCATCTGTTCGCCGGCAGCGGGAACAGGAACGATTCCGGCGGTGAACGCGGAGAAGGCCGGCAGGAGTGTCATCCTGTCACGCAGCCAGAATGCGGGGAAGCGCCGCCGCAACGGAGGCAAAGCGATCTGTGGATGCAGATGCCCGGCGATCACATGCAGCTCCGCATCGGGCACCGGCTCATGCCGAAGCAGGAACGGTGGCAACCGTACTTCGTCGTGGATCTGCACCTGCAGCTCGGCACGCGGCAGCTGCCGGTCATGATTTCCGCGCAGGACATGCACGTCCAGTGCGGCATTGCGTTCGCGCCATCCCAGCCATTGCTGGTACCACGCAGCACGATGCGCCGGGCCGTGCAGGATGTCGCCCAGGATCCACACCTCGCGGCAGGCACGCGCGTCCAGCAGCCCCTGCAGGCGTTGCAGGTCCTTGCCGGTACCGCCGCCGGGCAGCGCGATGCCTGCGCGGCGGAAGACATCGGCCTTGCCCAGGTGCAGGTCGGCGAGCAGCAGTGCCTGCCGCGCGGGCCAGTACAGTGCACGCGCGCCAAGCAGCACCAGCGGCTCGCCTGCGCGCAGCAGCGGCAGTTCATCGGCCATGCCGACGCTCCAGCTGCTGGGCCACGCGTTGCACCCGGGTACGCCAGTCTTCGTTGCTGAACTGCCCGCGCAGGCGTTCGGCCCACAGCGGGAAACCCAACGGCGTCAGTGACGCCGGGCGCTGCACCGAGAGGGTCTGCATCCGAATCCTGGCCAGTACCTGTTGCAGCCCCGGCATGTCGAGGCTGTCATTCAGCACTTCCTGTTCCGCCAGCGCCAGCAGCAGGTGATCCGGGTCGTGCTCGCGCAGTACGTCGTAGAGCAGTCCCGCGGACGCCTGCAGCTGGCGCAGTGCCCGTGGCATGCCACCGGGCAGGCTGGGGACCAGCAGGCCGGCGACGCGTGCGATGCCGCGGAACTGGCGACGCGCCAGCTCGCCCAGGTTCACCGCAGCACGCAGGTCATCCAGCAGCTGACCGGTGGCGAACAGCGCCCGCCATTGCGCCGCGTCCAGATCGATGGCCTGTGCCGGTGCCAGCACCAGGCCGTGATCGTTCACCGCATAGCCGATGCTGTTGCGCTGCCGGCGGGTACAGCGCAGCGCGAGCAGGGCGGCCAGCGCCTCATGCACGTGGCGGCCGGCAAAGGGATAGACGAACAGGAACTGGCCTTCGCGACGCCGCACCTCTTCCACCAGCAGGTGGTCCGGGCCGGGAAGCGCCGACAACTGTTGCTGCAGTGCCAGCAAGGGCGACAGCCAGCGTGATTCGGCGCTGTCGTCAGCACCGGACAGTACCCACTCCAGCTCGCGTCCGAGTGGCATCGACAGCGGCAACTGGCCTCCCTGCCAGCGTGGCACGACACCGTCTCCGCGCCCTCGTGCCAACCGCACGAAGGCGGTCATGTCGCGCAGCTGCACCAGCTCCAGCAGGCGCCCGGCGAACTGGAAGCGGTCGCCACGGCGCAGGCGGCTGGCGAACTGCTCCTCCACGGCGCCCAGGCCGCCGCCGCGCAGGAACTGCACGCGCACGCTGCCATCGCTGCTGATGGTGCCGATCGACAGCCGATGACGCAGCGCCTGGCGGCGGTCGTGCATGCGGTACCACCCATCGGCATCTCGCACGACCTTGTGGAAATCGGGGTACTGGGCCAACGCCTGCCCGCCCTGCACGATGAACGTGAGCACGGCCTGCCACTGGTCGTCGCCGAGCGACGCGAAGGCATGGCTACGCCGGACCTGTGCCAGCAGCGCAGTGCTGTCGAAGCCGCCCGCCAGTGCGCGGCTGACCGCGTGCTGGGCCAGCACATCCAGCGACAGCGTCGGCGGCCTGCGCGCTTCGACCACACCTTCAGCCAAGGCACGGCGCACCGCAGCGTACTCGGCCAGTTCCAGCGCATGGCTGGGCACGCACAGGATGGCGCCGCTGGCACCCGGGCGGTGGCGTGCGCGTCCGGCGCGCTGGCGCAGGCGCGCCACGCCCTTCGGGCTGCCCAGCTGCAGGACCTGCTCAACCTCGGGGAAGTCGACGCCCAGGTCGAGGCTGGAGGTGGCAACCACGCAGCGCAGCGCGCCCGCGCGCAGGCCGTCCTCCACCTGCTGGCGCAGTGCCGGATCCAGCGAGCCGTGGTGCAGTGCAAGCGTGTCCGGTTCTTCCGGCCAGACCGCCGCCAGCGCCTGATGCCACAGTTCCGCCTGTGCACGGGTGTTGGTGAACAGCAGGCTGCTGCGTGCCTGCATCAGCGCCTCCAGCACGCGTGGCAGCTGTGCCAGGCCCAGATGCCCCGCCCATGGGAAGCGCTCGCCGGGGTCTGGCAGCAGGCTGCGCACGCTCAGTGGGCGCGGCCGTACGCCCTGCACGATCGGTGCTTCCGGTCGCCCGGGCAGCAGCACGTCGCGCGCCTCGTGCAGATTGCCCAGGGTGGCTGACAGTCCCCACAGCTGCAATGCCGGCGTGGCATCGCGCAACACCGCCAGGTTCAACTGCAGCAGGACGCCGCGCTTGTTTCCCAGCAGTTCGTGCCATTCGTCCACCACCACGCAGCGCAGCCGCTGCATGCGCGGCAGCGTATCTGGATAGCTCAGCAGCAGCGCCAGTGATTCCGGCGTCGTCACCAGTACGTCGATGCGGCCTTCGCGCGCCTGGCGCCGCTCGCGGTTGCTGGCGTCACCACTGCGCAGGCCGACACGCCAACCCAGCCCCAGCCCATCGATCACGGTCTGCAGCGCGCGTGCAGTGTCGCTGGCCAAGGCGCGCAAGGGGGTCACCCACAGCACCTGCAGCGGGCGTACCGCGCTGGCGCGGCGGGGGGAGGTCGGCGGGTTGATCATGGCCTGCAGCAGCGGCCCTCCGAACATCGCCAGTGTCTTGCCACTGCCTGTGGGTGTGTGCAGCAGTCCGGATTCGCCGGCGAGATAGTGACGCCACATCGCGCGCTGGAACGGCAGTGAGCGCCAGCCTCTGGACGCGAACCAGTCTTCAAGCCGGCGCAGTGCCTGGCTGCGGTTCATCGTGCCAACGCCTGCAGCGTGGCCAACTGATCGGCTTCGCTGGCGGGCTTGTCGTGGCGCCAGCGCAGGATGCGCGGAAAGCGCACGGCGATGCCCGACTTGTGCCGGCTGCTGCGGTTGACCGCCTCGAAGCCCAGCTCGAAGACGTGTTCGGCGCGAACGCTGCGCACCGGGCCGAAGCGCTCGCGGGTGTTGGCGCGGATCCAGCGATCAAGCGCGAGGATTTCCTTGTCATCCAGGCCCGAATAGGCCTTGGCCACCGGCACCAGCGTGTCGCCGTCCCAGACGCCGAAGGTGTAGTCGGTGTACAGCGTGCTGCGTCGCCCATGGCCGGCCTGCGCGTACAGGAGCACCGCATCGATGGTGAGCGGATCGACCTTCCATTTCCACCAGTCACCACGGCGGCGTCCGGCCTGGTAGGGCGAGGCATGCCGCTTCAGCATCAGTCCTTCCACGCCGCGTTCGCGTGCCACGTCGCGCATTGCCGCCGCCTGAAGCCAGTCGTCGGCGTCAACGCCGGGTGAGAGCTGGATCCGTGCATCGTTCAGTGCACCGACGACCTCGGCGAGACGCGCGCGCCGCTGCTGCAGCGGACGTTCGCGCAGGTCCACGCCATCGAGTTCAAGCAGGTCATAGGCGAGCACCCGCACCGGCGTGTTGCGCAGGGTGGCCGCACCGGGTTTTCGGCGCTGGATGCGCGTCTGCAGCGCGGTGAAGGCACGCGGCAGGTCCGCGGCTTCGTCCCAGGCCAGCAGCTCGCCGTCCAGCACGCAGCCATCGGGAAGCGCCATCGCCGCCTGTTCGATCTCGGGGAAGCGGCCATCCAGCCGCTCTTCGCCGCGTGACCACAAGGCGACCTCGCCGCGCCGGCGCAGCAGCTGCAGGCGGATGCCATCCCACTTCCATTCCAGCAGCCAGTCATCGATCGCGCCGAGTCGTTCGGCAGGGTTGCCCTCCAGTGGCGAGGCGAGGAAGAACGGGTAGGGCTGCTGCCGGTCCAGCGGCAGCTCATCCGGCGACAGCAGCTGGGCCAGCAGCCCGGGCGAGGGCACCCACTCGCCCAGCATGCGCTGGGCGATGCGTGCGATGTCCAGGCCGGACCATTCGGCCAGCGCCTGCTGCACCAGTCGTTGCGAGACGCCAACGCGCAGGGCGCCGGTCAGCAGCTTGTTGAACACCAGGCGTTCGCTGCTGCACAGCTGCTGCCAGCCGGCCACGACTGCCGCACGGCGCATCGCCTCGGGTTGGTTGGCCACCGCCAGCAGGTGCTGTTCGATCCATTCGGCCAGGGGCCGGTCAGGCGAGGGGTTCGGTGGGTCGTCCAGCAGCAGGGTCAGCGTTTCGGCCAGGTCACCCACCTGCGCATAGCTCTCCTCCACCAGCCACGGTGGCAACCCTGATTCCTCGGCAATCCAGGCGCGCAGTTCGCCACTGGCGGCGATCTTCCTGCGCGCGCCGCCCACCTTGCCACCACTGAGCAGGTACAGCGCCCACGCCGCATCGTGCGCGCCTGCCTGGCCGAAGTAATCGACCAGTGCCGCTCGCTTGTCCAGCGTGGCAGTGCTGCGGTCCAGGCGTTGGTAGAGCGCTGCGAAGGCCTTCATTCCTCGCTCCCGAAATCGGTACGGAAGGCTTCGGCAGCCACGCCGCGTTCGCGCAGGAACGGAATCAACGCATCGGTATTGCCATGGGTGGCGATCACCCGCTGCGCGCCGGTCTGTTCGATCGTCTGCAGCAGTGCGGGCCAATCGGCGTGGTCGGAAATGACGAAGCCACGATCAACGTTGCGGCGGCGGCGGTTGCCGCGCAGTTGCATCCAGCCCGAGGCGAAGCCCAGCTGGTGACGGCCGAAGCGGCGCACCCAGGGCGTGCCCGCAGCCGAGGGCGGGGCGAGGATCAACTGGCCGGCGGCATCGGGCTGGCGGCCCTGTTCGGCCACGGTGAGCGTCTCCAGCATCGGTACGCCGGCCTGCCGGTACACCGCCACGCCATTGGCGATGGCGCCATGCAGCCAGGCCGGCCGATCGTCCAGCGGCCGCAGCTCGGCCAGCACCCGTTGTGCCTTGCCGAGTGCATAGCACAGCAGGATCGCAGCCTCGCCGCGTTGTTCGCATTCGCGGCGCCACGCCACGATCTCAGCAGCGACGGCCGGCGTGTCCGGCCAGCGGTAGATCGGCAGGGCGAAGGTGGCTTCGGTGATGAAGGTATCGCAGGGCACCACTTCGAACGGCGCACAGGTTGGGTCAGGCTGCCGCTTGTAGTCGCCGGAGGCGACCCAGACCTGCCGCCCGTCGTCGATGCGCACCTGCGAAGATCCCAGGACGTGACCGGCTGGATGCAGCGAGACCTGTACCCGGCCCAGGCGGAACGGCACGCCCTCGACGTGCGCCTGCACCGGCACATCGCCCAGGCGCCAGCGCAGGATCGGCAGGCTGCCTTCGCTGCAGTGGTACTCGCCCATGCCCGGGCGGGCGTGATCCCCGTGGCCATGGGTGATGACCGCGCGCGCTACCGGTCGCCAGGGATCAATGTGGAAATCGCCGGCGGCGCAGTACAGCCCTTCCGGGCGCAACACCACCAGATCGTCGTTGGCTGCCATGCGGTCACTGTGGCCTGCCGCTCGTGCACAGGGTGAGAACCGGCCTGAACACGGGCTTGGCAAGTCATGCGGCACAATCGGACCGCATACCTCTTGCCGCCAGGATGGACCGGATGAGTGGACCGAGCTTCAGCAGCGACGCGCCCTACGAGACCCATGTGGTGTTGAACCAGCCGCCACCGTTCGCGGGGCGCCAGTTGTGGACTGACGATGTGGCGCTGATGGAAGCCGTGCAGCGCGAAGGCGCTGGCAGCTTCGCGCCACGCCTGGCGGTCTATGGCGCGCTGGCCGGCGACGAGCTGTACCGGCTCGGCTTCGATGCCAACCGCGACCGCCCACGCCTGCGCACGCATGATGCACAGGGTCATCGCATCGATACGGTGGAGTTCCACCCGGCCTATCACCAGTTGATGGAAACGGCGAAATCGCACGGTGTCGCCGGCTTGTCCTGGCACGAACCGCAACCCGGCGCGCACGTCGCGCGTGCGGTGTTGAGCTACCTGCACCACCAAGCCGAGGCCGGCACCAGTTGCCCCTTGACGATGACCCATGCAGCAGTAGCGGTGCTGCACACGCAGCCGCATCTGGCCGAGTGGGCACGCAAGGCCGCAGCGCCGGTCTATGACCCGCGCGACGTGCCGGTGGCTGACAAGGCCGGCATCACCCTGGGCATGGGCATGACCGAGAAGCAGGGCGGCTCGGATGTGCGCGCCAACAGCACGCGCGCCGAACCGATCGATGGTGAGCGCTATCGCCTTGTCGGCCACAAGTGGTTCTTTTCCGCACCGATGTGCGATGGCTTCCTGGTGCTGGCGCAGGCGCCCGGAGGACTGACCTGCCTGCTGATGCCGCGCCGGCTGGCCGACGGTGACCGCAACGCGTTCCGCCTGATGCGGTTGAAGGACAAGCTCGGCGATTGGGCCAATGCCTCCAGCGAAGTCGAGTTCTGCGGCGCGCAGGCATGGCGGGTGGGCGAGGAGGGGCGTGGCGTGGCCACCATCATCGGCATGGTGATGATGACCCGCCTGGATTGCATGCTGGGCGCAGCGGCGGAAATGCGCATGGCGTTGGCGCAGGCGTTGCACCACGCACGCCATCGCCGCACCTTCGGCAAGCTGCTGGTCGAGCACCCGTTGATGACCAATGTGCTGGCCGACCTGGCACTGGAATCGGAAGCGGCCACGGTACTTTCGATGCGCATCGCACGCGCGGTGGATCGCGCAGGCGTGGATGCCAACGAAGCTGCGCTGGCACGGGTGGGAACGGCGCTGGGCAAGTACTGGCTGTGCAAGCGCGCACCGGCCTTCGTCAACGAAGCGCAGGAATGCCTCGGCGGCGCAGGCTATGTGGAGGAATCGATGCTGCCGCGGCTGTACCGGCAGGCGCCGTTGAATTCGATCTGGGAAGGCAGTGGCAACATCCAGTGCCTGGACGTACTGCGCGCGCTGGCACGTGAACCGGAGGCACTGGCGGCGCTGCGCGCCGAGCTGGCAGCGGTGGCCGATCGTGATGCGCGCTACGCAGCGGCATTGCAGCGTTGGGCAGCGGCACCGGCACCGGATGAGTCGCAGGCGAGGCTTTTCTGCGAGCGCACTGCGCTGCTGTTGCAGGCAGCGTTGATGTTGCGGGCGGGCAGTCCAATGGCTGAAGCGTTCGTGCGCAGCCGGCTGGAAGGGCAGCATGGGCTGGTGTTCGGGACGCTGCCGGCGGGTGTGGATCTGTCGGCAATGCTGGCGCGCGCGCTGCCGTAGGGCGGCCAACGGCGAAGCCCCTCGGGGTGGGCGCTGATACTGATGGGTGGGCCGCGCGGGTAGGTCGCGCAGGGGACGCCGTGAATACGTTCTTGTAGGCTCGGGCGCGCCATCCATGGCGCTTACGCCCCTGCGCAACCTACCCGCGCGTCCTTGGACACTTTCCGTACGCGTCCAGCACGGAATCAACAGAAAGAGCAGAGAGCGAAAAGCAGAAAAGCCGCGGCAGTGCCGCGGCTTTTCCTGTGGCGCCGAGCCGATGCCCGGCTGCCGGTACGCCTTAGTGCTTGGCTTCTTCCCTGGCGGCGTTGGCCTTGGCGTCATTGGCGACATCACGGGCCTTGTCAGCAACCTTCTGTGCGGCGTCCGCAGTGGCGTCGCTGGCATGTGCAGCGGCGTCGGTGGCTGCAACCTTGGCCTTGTCTGCGGCGTTTGCGGTGGCGTCTGCGGCCTTGTCCAGTGCCTGCTGGGTATCGGTGGCGGCCTGCTCGGAAGCGGCAGCGGTCTTGTCGGCAGCGTTGCGGGTGGCTTCGGCGGCCCTGTCCACGGCGTCACGGGCGGAAGCGCCGGCGCTGTCGGCGGCCTGCTGCGCGTCCTGCTTGGCCTGTTCGGCTTCCGGACCCTTGCAGGCGGCCAGGGCCAGCAGCAGGGAGGCGGCCAGCAGCGTGGTGGTGATCGGGCGAATCTTCATGGCGGTCTCCGGTACTGCAATGGATGGGGACGCCAGCCTATTCATGCCGTTGTGAAGACGGGGTCGCGATCCGAGGCGCGCGCAGGCAGCAGGCCAAAGAAAAAGCCGCTGGCGAACCAGCGGCTTTTCCAGAACAGCCTGAAGAAAGAAGTTATTACTTCTTGGCTTCTTCAGCAGCGTCCTTGGCCTGCTCAGCGGTAGCTTCGGCAGCCTTGGCAGCGTCCTTGGCTTCGCCAGCAGCAGCGTCGGTCGCGGCAGCAGCGGTGTTGGCAGCAGCGTCGGTCGCAGCGTCAGCAGCGGTGGCGGCGGTGTTGGCAGCCTGCTGGGCAGCGTCGGCGGTCTGGGCGCCGGCAGCGGCGGCCTGGTCGGCAGCAGCCTGGGCTTCGGTGGCGGCTTCGTTGGCCGAAGCAGCGGCGTCCTGGGCAGCTTCCTGCTTCGAGCAGGCGGCCAGGGCCAGAGCCAGGGACATCGCGACCAGCAGCTTGTTGATGCTCATTGTGTAAATCCTCGTCGTTAGAATTAGGCAACGCGCATGCTGCGCGCCGACAACATGATGACAAGCCAAGATTGGGTGTCAAGCGATCCCGCATTCATTTTTGCGAAATCGTCGTTAAATCTTTTTAAATCAATTCGATGGCGATGGCTGTTGCTTCACCGCCACCGATGCACAGGGTGGCAATGCCGCGCTTGCCACCGCGCGTGCGCAGGGCGTTGACCAAGGTCACCACCAAGCGTGCACCGGAGGCACCGATGGGATGGCCCAGTGCGCAGGCCCCGCCATTCACGTTGAGCTTGTCGTGCGGGATGCCCAGTTCACGCATCGGTGCCATTGCCACCACGGCGAAGGCCTCATTGATTTCGAACAGGTCGATCTGGTCCAGCGACCATCCGGTCTTGGCCAGCAGCGTGCGGATCGCGCCGATCGGGGCGGTGGTGAACCACTCCGGTTCCTGCGAATGGGTGGCGTGGCCGACGATGCGCGCCAGCGGGGTAATGCCACGTGCGTTGGCGTCTTCCTCGGTCAGCAGGACCACCGCAGCGGCGCCGTCGGAGATGCTGGAGGAGCTGGCGGCGGTGACGCTGCCGTCTTTCTTGAAGGCCGGGCGCAGGGTCGGGATCTTGGCGATGTCGGAGCGGCCGGGTTGCTCGTCGGTGGCGACCTCGACCTCACCCTTGCGGGTGGCGACCTTCACCGCGACGATCTCGTCGGCGAATGCCCCATTGGCCTGTGCGGCCTGTGCGCGCTTGACCGATTCGATCGCATAGGCGTCCTGTTCCTCGCGGCTGAACTGGTACTTGTCCACGGCGCATTCGGCGAATTCACCCATGGCCTTGCCGTCGTAGGCGTTGACCAGGCCGTCGTGGGCCATGTGGTCGATCGCCTGGAAGTTGCCGAAGCGGTTGCCGGTACGCGAGTTGGGCAGCAGGTGCGGGGCGTTGGACATCGATTCCATGCCACCGGCAACCACGATGCTGGCCGAACCGGCCTTGATCAGGTCATGGCCGAGCATGATGGTCTTCATGCCCGAGCCGCACACCTTGTTGAGGGTGGTGGCACCGGTCGACAGCGGAATGCCGGCGGCGATCGCCGCCTGGCGGGCGGGCGCCTGGCCGAGGTTGGCCGGCAGCACGCAGCCCATGAGGACTTCAGAGACGTCGCTGGCCGGCACGCCCGACTGTTCCAGGGCGGCCGCGATGGCGGCCGCGCCGAGGGTCGGGGTCGGCACGCCGTTGAACTGGCCGAGGAAGGAGCCGATGGCGGTGCGCTTGGCGGCGGCGATGACGATGTTGGACATGGCAATCTCGTTGATGCGTAAGCAATGTTCGGAAAGGAGACCGAAGACGTTGGAAGCGCCGCGATTTCCCGGCAGACTGCGTGGGGGTCGACCCAAGTATAGAGGGTCGGGGAGGGCCGCCGCTGGGCGGCACCGCACGCCTGCCGGGATGTGGGCAGGCCAACGTTCATGGGAAGGAATCGATGGAACGCACGATGATGGTGAGGTCGGCGCTGGCGTCGGCGGTGGCGATGGCATTGACGGCATGTGGTGGCGGCGGAGGCGGCGGCAATGTCCGCATCGATCCACCCC
>NZ_JBAWUK010000067.1:0-18403 GCF_037079935.1 Stenotrophomonas maltophilia group sp. Smal12
CGATCACCTGCTTCACCGCCTCTGCCCGGAACTCATCCGTGTACTGCTTGCTGTTGCCCATAAACACCTCGGTCATTGCCATCAATTATGGCAACCGGATGTCTACGAAAGGCTGGCCGGTCCATACCTCATGGACGCATCCGCCCAAAAAGGGTTTCATGTCTGGCATGACTGACGGGCAGCAACTACGCAACGCGCAATGGGGCAAGGTGTCGCGCCTGTTCAAGCCTGCGTTGATCATTAGCGCGGCGCTGGCGGCAAGCGCAGAAACGCTCTATCGCACAGGGGTATACCCGCGAGCCATCTTCGAAGCGGGCAGCGCTGATGCTCGAACCTGGTTGTATGTGGCATTGATGTACCTGATCGCCTTTCCAGTACTGTTTCTTTGGATGAGGCGACTGCTCGCAGGCTACCCCATGCCATGGAACCCGCCACTCAAGCGCTGGTTGCTGGGCGCGTTCTCCCTGATCCTCTGCAGCGGAATGATCATGCTGCCGGTCATCGTGCTGACTGTTGGAGGCAGCGCTGCAGGTCGCGGCAAAGGGCTGTATCAGCTGTTCACCGGCAGCCTCTTCGGCACATTCCTTGTGGGAACGGTGCTCGCCTACGGAGCGGCCCTGGGTGCATGGCTGCTGTTTATCGGAACCCCCAAGCTGCTCTTCCCCAAGCTGGGCTCGCGCTAGGCCGGCTGCGATAGTTCCCTTGAAGCCCCGGTGTTCGAGCCTGTCACCTGCTGCCGGGTCGTCAGTAGCCTCGCAACGCAGCCTTGGTTCGCTCCAGCCAAGCGGCATTGTGGCTGCGCGCGTGGCGCGACCAGTGCTGGGCATCGTCGATAATGCTGGCGAACAGGCTGCGGGCCTGCTCGCGGTCGTCGGGTTGCGGCTGCGCCATCAGCCATTCGGCGTAGAGGCAGCGGGCAGCCGCATCGTTTCCGCATTCCAGGGCGCGCTCGAATGCGGCGCGGGCTCCGGGGGCTTGCGCGGTTGCCAGTGCCTGCGCGTACAGCAGGGTCTGTTCCGGCTTGCGGCGCACGTCCGGGTGGCGTGCGAACAGGCCGTCCAGCGTCTCCACCGCAAGCTCGGGCTGCCCGGAATCGAGGCGGGCACGGGCAAGGCCGGTCAGGATGTAGGCATCGTCGCCCAGCGGCGAACTGGCTGCCTGCTCCAGCAGGGTTCTGGCTTCCTCCGCCTGGCCGGCATCCAGCAGCGTCATGCCCAGGCGAACCCGGTTCTGCACGGTGGGCGTGCGCGCCAGTTCGGCACGGGCGTTGCGAAGGTCCTGGCCCGGGTCCATGAGCTGCTTGGCGGAACGGACGACCTGTCGGGCGCCCCGCGAGTGGCGGACTTCCGGGAAGTAGATCGCCAGGAAGTAGACGACGCTGCCGAGCAGTGGGAACGAGAAGAGCAGGATGAGCCAGTAGAGGTTCTGGCCCGAGCGGATGGCGTGCACCGCGAAGTAGATGGCCGCCAGTACGTGGAGTCCGATTCCGATATAGGGCATGTGTGCCGCCTCGTCCTTGTGAGGGGTGGAACTATAGTCGGGGAGGGGTAGGGCGCCAATGGAGTGGCAGCGATCGAGCGTGACGCGTCACGTTAATAGGATGAGTTCTGCAGGGTCGAGCGCTGCATGCCACTATGTGGCGGGGCTGCATTGACGGAAGGGGATACATGGAACGTACGCAGAAGACGCTAACCATGGCCGATGTTGCGGGGTGGGGTTCGGCGCTGGTTACGTTTGGCTTGGTGCAAGGGGCTTTCTATCTGAAGGCTTACTGGGGTCACTTCGGCCTGGATCCTTTTCAGTTTGTTGCGGTGAGTGAGCTTGCACTGGCAGGGCTTGCGGGGATCGGCATGGTGTTGTTCCTTATTCTGATTGCGCTGCTGTTTGGAGGGTGGGTTGAGGGGAAGGTGACAGCGACGCCGTCCCAAGCCAATCTGCTGATGTGGCTGACCCTGGCTCTTTGTCTTGTTGGAATGGGTGCCTTGCTTTGGTGGACCAATGCCTGGCCCGTTTTGATAGGTGTGGCGCTGACGGGCATATGTGCAATGGCAGTACGCCTGTCCCCAGTGTTGCCGGCCGCCGTGAAGGACTCGCCGTGGCTGGTCTATGCGCTCGTGATGATTGTCTATGTCCCGATCTCGTCAAACTGGCTTGGCTTCGAGCGCGCCAAGGCGATCACTTCTGGCGCCAGCAAGTACACGGTCAATGTGACTATTGATGAGAAGGTGCAAGGCGGCCTGGGCCTAGTGGGGCGTTTGGGTGATAGCTATGTACTTTGGGACCCGGTACAGAAAGCTGCAGTTCTTATGCCAGTGGACGACGTGAGTAGGCTGGAGATTGCGCAAAAATCCGTTCTGCCTGCCAAACCAGTTCAGTCGCGATAAGGGCTCGTTATCACGGCTACAACCGTACCCCTGTCGTGGACCTGTGCCGTACGGGAGCCAGTCCACGTGTTTCGTGGTTGGCCCTTAACAATCATGCGCGGCAAATCTAGGCGCAGTCCGATAGAGCGCTCCGGGGGCCTTACCTAGGATTCTCTCCGCCAG
This sequence comes from Stenotrophomonas maltophilia group sp. Smal12, assembly GCF_037079935.1. NCBI lineage: Bacteria > Pseudomonadati > Pseudomonadota > Gammaproteobacteria > Lysobacterales > Lysobacteraceae > Stenotrophomonas > Stenotrophomonas maltophilia group sp. Smal12. The sequence goes on from NZ_JBAWUK010000067.1 coordinate 2,547, forward strand.
CCGTGCACCGGCTGGCCGGACAGGACCTTCTCCCCAAGTGTCCGATCCGTCCCCGGCCACCGCCGCTTCGGCGGCGGTGGTTTCTTGCCGCCCGCGTGCGGATCACATCTGTGAAGAAGAACACCACCATCATGAAGCTCATTCCGATCGCTTCCGCTGCAAGCCTGCTGCTGGCCGCTTCGGCCGCCAGCGCCCAGTCCTATGGCTCGGGCACCATCGAGTTCACCGGCGAAGTCACCGACCTGACCTGCACCATTTCCGGTGGCGCCGGCGCCATCGGCACCACCAACGTCACCGTTCCGATGAGCGCGGTGCAGGCCAACCAGCTGGCAGCAGCCGGCGACGTTGCCGGTGAACACCCGTTCCAGCTGATCATCGGTGGCCCCGGCCAGGGCACGTGCCTGGACGGCAAGGTCGCCGAGCTGTACTTCGACCCGGCTGCCGGCCAGGTCGACGCCAGCAACGGCAACCTGCGCAACCAGGAAGCCAACGCGCCGGCAGCCAACACCCAGATCCAGGTGAAGTACAAGAATGCCGTGGTCGACCTGCGCGATCCGTCGTTCAAGACCGATCCGGTGACCATCACCAACAACACCGCCACGATCGACATGGCCAGCCAGTACGTCGCCAACGGTGGCGCTGCGGCCCCGGGCTTCGTGCAGTCGTACGTCAACTACAAGGTTGTCTACAACTGATCGCGGGAGGTCGCCGGCAGGCGCTGGCGGCCTCCTTCCTTCCCCGTTCCGAGGTGACCCATGAACGCCCTCCATCGCATCATCGCTGCTGCATTGCTGTCGCTCGTCGCGCTGGCTTCGCCGGCGGCCCATGCGTCGGTCGTGATCGGCGGTACCCGCGTGGTCTATCCCGCGCAGGACAAGGAAGTCACGCTCAAGTTCATCAATGAAGGCGAGCGCGCGACGCTGGTCCAGGTCTGGCTGGATGATGGCGATGACCAGTCCACGCCGGATACCGCCAAAGCCCCCTTCGTGGTCGCGCCACCGGTGTTCCGCCTGGACCCGAAGAAGCAGCAGACCACCCGCATCATGTTCACCGGCGCGGGCCTGCCGGCCGACCGGGAAACGCTGTACTGGCTGAACATGCTGGAAATCCCCCCGAAGAATGGCACTGCCAGCGCCAACATCCTGCAGTTCGCCTTCCGCACCCGCATCAAGGTGTTCTACCGGCCGTCGAACCTGGCAGGGGAGCCGGTGCTGGCTTACCAGAAGCTGCGCTGGACCCTGCACGCCGGTAAGGACGGCCTGGTTCTGCGTGCCGACAATCCGACCCCGTTCCACGTCAACTTTGCCAACGTCAGCCTCAATGTCGGCGGCCAGGAACAGGGCGGGCAGGGCGGCGGCATGGTCGCGCCGTTCTCACAGGCCGAGTTCCCGCTGAAGGATCTACGCGCGCGCCCGTCGGGCCAGCTGAAGGCTGCCGTTACGGTCATCAATGACTTCGGCGCGCTGGTTCCCACCGAGGCCGTATTGCAGCCCTGAGCCGCGCACCGCACCGCACCGCCGGAGAATCCATCATGAACGCCCGTTCCCGGGCGCCGGCCGCCGGCGCCCGCCGGTTCCAGCGCGCCCGCCTGCCGGGTGTGGTGGCCGCCATCCTGTTTGCCCCGGCCGTCGCGAGCGCCGGCAACGAAAGCCCGGACGATGTCGAGTTCGACGCCGCGTTCCTGCCGGTGGGGGCGTCCTCGCGCCTGGACCTGCAGCGGTTCTCGCAGGAAGACTACGTTGCGCCCGGTACCTACCGGGGGGACGTGCGTCTGAACGGCCAGTGGCAAGCGCGTGCGGACGTTGTCTACCGCGAGGTGGACGGCGTCTCGCGGCTGTGCCTGGACCCGGCCGCGCTGAAGCGCTACGGCATTGCGCCGGAGCGCCTGCACGCCGACCAGGCCCGGCAGCCGGCCCTGGCCTGGCCGGACGAACCCTTCTGTGGTGACCTGGGCGAGCGCGTGCCCGGTGCCACGGCGTCCTTCGATGCAGGCAGCCAGACCCTGGATCTGCAGGTGCCGCAGCTGTACCTGCGCAGCGAGGCGCGCGGCCATGTCGACCCCAGCGAGTGGGATGCCGGCGTGGCGGCGCTGTCGCTGGGCTACAACGCCAACGTCTATCGCTACAGCAATGGCGCTGCCCCGACCTACTCCGGGTTCCTTGGCCTGAACGCCTCGGGCCGCGTGGCGGGCTGGCAGCTGGTGCACCAGGGCGCGATGACGCGCGGTGGCAGCCAGTCGCAGCGCTACCGGTCAGCGGCCGCCTACCTGACGCACGACATCGTGCCGTGGAAGGCGCAGCTGATGGTCGGCGACACGTCCACTGCGGGCGACCTGTTCGAGAGCGTGCGCCTGCGTGGCGCCCGCCTGGGCAGCGACGACCGCATGCTGCCGCAGTCACAGCGCGGTTTCGCACCGGTAGTGCGTGGCATCGCCGAGACCAACGCCCGGGTGATCGTGCGCCAGCGTGGCAACGTCCTGCTGGAAACCAGCGTTGCACCTGGACCGTTCGAGATCAACGACCTGTTCCCGACCGGGTATGCCGGCGATCTCGACGTGGAAGTCGTCGAAGCCGACGGCCGCTCACGGCGGTTCACGCTACCGTACTCGGCGGTGCCGCAACTGCTGCGTCCGGGCCAGTCACGGTGGTCGGTAGCGGCCGGTCGTGTTGCCGAGGCCTCGCTGCTCGATGCGCCGGACGTCCTGCAGCTGCAGTACCAGCGCGGCCTGTCCAATGTGGTCAGTGCCTACGGCGGCGCCGTGGTGGGCGACAACTACCACTCGGTGCTGGCCGGTAGTGCGGTCAATACACGATTCGGCGCGCTGGCAATGGATGCGTCGTTGTCACAGGCCCGTGTACGCGGCCTGCCTGAGCTGTCCGGCAGCAGCTTCCGCGTGGCCTACAATCGAAGCATCGCCAGCACCGGCACCTCGTTTGCCATCGCGGCCTACCGCTATGCAACGGGTGGCTACGTGAGCGTGCGCGACTGGGCCAGCCTGCGTGACGCACAGGCACGTGATCTTGGCATCGATGCGGTGGCGCGCCAGCGCAACCGCATGGACCTGAGCGTCAACCAGCGCCTGGGGGAGCGCGGTGGCCAGTTGTTCGTCATCGGGACGCGGCGCGACTTCTGGAACACGGCAGGCCGCCAGCTTGACCTGAGCGTGGGCTACAGCAACCAGTGGAAGTCGCTGAGCTACAGCCTGAACTTCCAGCGCACGCGCGATTCGATCGATTTCATGCCGGGCTTCCTGCAGGATCGCATTCCCGGCGCGGATGCCGCGCCGCGTCCACAGTTGGCGCGGGCTGACAATCGCCTGATGCTGATGCTGTCGGTGCCCCTGGGGCGCACGCCCCGTGCGCCACAGCTCAATGCCACCCAGACCCGCAGCGACAATGCCGATCCCTCCACGCAGCTGTCGGCCAGCGGACTGTGGGCCCGCGACGACCGAGTCAATTACGGCGTGTCACTGGCGCGTATCGGCGGTGGCAACGCCCTGGACGTCAACGGCGGCTATCGCGGCGTCCGCGGCCAGGTGGCGGCCAATCTCAGCCGGGGGCCCGGCTATACCCAGATGGGCCTTGGCGCGTCGGGCGGGCTGGTGCTCCACGCGGGTGGGCTGACCCTGTCGCCGCCGCTGGGCGACACGGTCGCGCTGGTGCACGCGCCCGGCGCGGCGGGAATGCGGGTGGAGAACAGTGGCGGATCCCGCGTGGACAGGCGTGGGTTTGCGGTGGTGCCGTACCTGACGCCGTACCAGCTGAACACGATTTCGCTCGACCCAAGGGGGCCGGCTACAGCGTGGAGCTGCAGGAAACCGCACGCGCGGTGGCGCCGCGTGCCGGCGCCCTGGTGAAGCTCGATTTCAGTACGCGCGCCAGCCGTGGGCTGATGGTCGACACGCAGACCGAAGACGGCCGCCCGTTGCCGTTCGGCGCGGAGGCCACCGATGCCAGCGGCGCCACGGTCGGCGTGGTGGGGCAGGGCAGCCGCCTGCTGCTCAGTGGCCTTCAGTCGTCCGGGCCGGTGCAGGTGCAATGGGGCGAGGGCGCCGACCACCAGTGCGTGGTGGACGTGCAGATTCCCGACGGCCCTGTCAGCGGCCAGTACGCCGTGCTCAGCGCGCAATGCCGATCCCCCGTCGTCCATGCCAACGGTGACGCGCCGCCCGCGCGCCGGGTTACCACCACCACCTTCCAGGAGAACGCACCGTGATTCGCATGCCTCTGGTCGCGCGATTGATCGCGCTTGTCCTGTTGATGGCCGCAGCGCCTGCGCTTGCGCAGAACTGCAGATTCCATAATGGGACCGGCACACTCGCCAACGTTGCCAATCTGTCGGGCAGCATAACGGTTGGCCCGGATGTGCCTGTCGGTGCGGAGTTGTACCGAGCCAGCTATCAACCCGGTCCTGCAAACGAGGTCACCTGCACTGCCGGCCCTGCTGATCGCGTGCGTCAGCTCACATCCATGCCCTATGGACCCTCCGGCTATGTGCATCCTCAGTACGGCACGGTCTACAACACCAATGTCCCTGGGGTTGGGGTCGCGGTCTGGAATGCGAGCCAAGGCTTTCCAATCACCACCACGCAACAGGTCGTTCCGGATCCAAATACCATCTGGCTCCTGTATCCACTGCAGACCTTCGGTGTCAGCCTGATCAAGACCGGACCGATAACGGCCGGCACGGTCACTGGCGCGAACCTGCCGCGCTTCGAATACCGCATGACCGGCGCCAACAGCGCGCTCCAGCTCTGGAACGGGCGGGTGCAAGGCTCGCTGTCCATCGTTGCACGCACCTGCACCGCTGCAGACATTTCGGTGAATCTTGGCGATCACCGCGTGACGGAGATTCCCGCCGTTGGCAGCGGGACACAATGGGTCAACGTACCGGTAACGCTGAGCAATTGCCCGGCGTTCTACGGCCGCTACCGCGGCAACCTCACCACGGGAACGGTACAGACGGCCAATGGGCGCGTCGACAACACCCTCCGCTTCCGCGTGGATCCGGTCACGGCCGTGGCGGATAGCGCGCGCTCGGTGATGATGCTGCAGAACGACGGCGTGAACACCACGGCGACCGGCATCGGCATCCAGATAGGGACCGCGGCCGACGAGTCGGTGGGCTTTGGCAGCATGCGTGATTCCGGACTGGCGCTAAGCGAGACCGACAACGCTTCCTACACGCTGATGCTGCGTGCGCGCTATACCCGCTACGCCGCTGCCGCGTCATCGGGACAGGCGAACGGTGCCGCCACCATTACCCTGGAGTACTACTGACATGCACGCACGATGGCTGCTGCTGGCGCTGCTGTGCGGGGCCGCCCTGCCGGTGGCGGCGGCGGACCTCACCGTCCGCTTCACCGGCAGGTTCCTGGCCGGGACCTGCCAGCTGAGCGTGCAGGACGTCGATCTGGGCACGTTCCAGGCAACGTACTTCACCACCAGCACGCAGTCACCTGCCGTTGCCTTCGTGCTGGAGCGCAAGAACTGCACCGATGACCTGCGAACCCTGCACGTCCGCTTCGTCGGCGCCGCCGACAGCAGCAACGCCAGCTATTTCGCCATTCCGCCGACGGGCGGCGTGCAGGGGCTGGCCATCCGCCTGCAGAGTGCCACCGGCACGCTCTACGCACCCAACCAGCCCGCGTTTGACTGGCCCACCGGCGGCGATGCCGCAGGCCAGCGCGCACTCGGCGCGCTACTGGTCCGCACCGGCAATGTCACTGCAGGCGCGGTCCGTACCCCCATCACTGTCCAGGTCACCTACAACTGAGGTCTCCCATGTCCCGTCCGCTTCTCTCCCTGAGCTTGTTGCTTTGCGCTGCCACAGTGCACGCGCAGGACAGCCAGGTTTTCACGATGTCCGGTGAAATCCTGCCAGGCGTCTGCAAGGTCGCGTTCCCCGATGTGGATCTGGGGTCCCATCAGGCGTCCTTGTTCACCGGCAGCTATGCCACGGCCTATGTGGACTTCAGTGGCACCGTCAGCGACTGCGACGCGCAGGTGCTGAGGGTCGCCATGACCTTCACCGGTGCGGCCGACAGCAGCAACGCGTCGCTGTTCCAGGGGGTTCCCGGCGTGGGCATCGAACTGGTGCGCATGGTCGGTGCCGTCAACGTGCCGATTGCACCGGGTGGCCGTACCCAGTACACCACCGCCGCCGGCGTGTATCCATACCGTGCGCGCTTCCGGCAGTCCGCTGCAACGGTGGGCGCGGGCCGCGTGACGCGTCCCATCACCGTTTCGCTCACCTACAACTGAGGCTGCAGCCGATGTGCACTGTCGCCCTCCGCCTGCCTCCCATTCTGCTGGCGCTGGCCCCGCTGTTCGCTGCGGGCCATGCGGCCGCGCAGACGACCACCACGTTCAACGTCACCGGCACCATTCTGCCGGGCGTCTGCCGCATCGCCGTGGCCGACGTCAATCTGGGCAGCTATCAGGCAACACTGTTCACCGGCGCGTATACCTCGCCGTTCCAGCCGGTGAATGTTGTGGTCAGCCAGTGTGACCCGCTGGTGACCCGGGTTGCCCTGCGTTTCGATGGCACTGCCGACACCAGCAATGCCCAGCTGTTCCAGGGTGTGCCTGGCATCGGCGTCGAGCTGCAGTACACCAGCAGCGGGGCCCGCGTCGCCCCTGGCGGAACGGCCCAGATGGCCACGGCTGCGGCGACGCACGCATTCCGCGCACGCTTCGTGCAGAGCCGCGCAACGGTATCGGCCGGTACGGTCAGCCGACCGATCACGGTAACCATGACGTACAACTGATCACGCGGGTGGGGGACGGCACCCGGGGCCGTCCCCTCGCGTTTCAGGCGCAGGACAGGGCTGCTGCGCGCAGCGGCGCCTCGCTAGCGGAGGCTGTCCGCGCTGTGCGATCCATCGCCCTGCTCCTGTGCAGCGCTTTCCTCACGCAGCACGCGTGAGCGTTCCGCCACGATCTCATCCATCTCGACACGCAGCGCCCGGGTCTCGGCGGACAGGCTGGCAACGTTGAGCCGCAGGCCATCGATATCGGCCCGGTTGCGCAGTCCGTCCTCGTTGGCCTCCAGGGTCTGCCTGACGCGCAGGGATACCGGGGCCGCCAGCCGCGCGGACAGCCGACCTGCCAGATTGCCCTGGGCATTGTTGATATAGGCCGGGACCAGCGCCACCACGTCGATGACATAGCGATGCTCGGCACGCACCACGGACATGTGTTCAATCGACGCACGGCGATCGCCCAGGTACCGGGTAACCACGGCGCGGGCCTGGTTTGCGGCCCAGGTCTGCTGCCCGATCTCGCGCAGGGCCAGTCCCAGCGGCAGCGCCAGCAGAATGAACGTGGTGGCGATCACCCCCGCTTGCCAGGCGGTGTGGCGAGGTGAGTTCTCCATCCCGAACCCGTACCACTTGGCAATCAGTGTCACGCTCAGGGCAATCGCCAGCAGGTTGGTCATGAAAAGGAACATCGCGCCCCCAGCCGCGCGCATGTCGCCCGTCGCCAGCCCAAACGCGACCACTGCCAACGGCGGCATCAGGGCGGTCGCAATTGCAACGCCCACAATGGACTCTCCCTTCCGGGTAATCACTGCGTAGCCGCCGGCCAGCCCTGACAGCAGCGCCACCAGCAGGTCGAACAGGGTGGGTTGCGTGCGTGCAAGGATCTCACTGGTCGCCTCGCGTAGCGGCGACAGCCATACGATGCACATGGCGGTCAGCAGCGCCAGCGCCATGCCCACAAGCAGCGCAAGCAGTGCACGGCCCATCATCCGGAAATCGACCACGCACAGCGAAAAACCCAGCTGCACGATGGGGCCCATCAGCGGCGAGATCAGCATCGCACCGATCACGACGGCCCCGGAGGACTGAAGCAGCCCCAGGATCGCGATACCGCAGGACATCACTGCCATGAACGTGAAGCGCGGGCTGAGCCCGCCACCGTCACTCACGTTGGCGATGACGGCATCGTGGTCGACGGCGGCAAGCATGCGGTTGCGCCACCGGCTCCAGCCATGGTGGGCGGATGCCAGGACACTCACCAGCAGCGTTGGCACGGCACTCATCGATCCGCTCCCGGCTGCGCGGGTGAATGCAGCGCTTCGGCCCGTTGCAGCCGGTGGAAGTAGTCCAGGAGGGCCAGCGCCTCTGCGAGGCAGGTACGGCCGCCAAGCAGCTGACGGCCGCGCATGACATTCCAGTGGCCGTACTCGGTGTAGATGAGGGTGTGTCGGGAAAGATCTGCCATGGAGATGCCTGGGAAACAAAGAGGGTCGAACGCGTATCGTCAGCCAGCGTGGTGCGGTAGCCCATCGGACGACGCCCATTCCGCGGGGGATCCGAAGCGTGACACGGACGTCCACGCACCCACGCCAGCCGTGCGGCCGCGTTGCGCCACAGCGCGGCAGAAAGTCAGCCGCGTCCTATGTGGCTGTCTGCCAGGGGCCGATAGGGTGGCCGCTCCCTTTCACTTTCTCCGGTATGGCCCGCATGTTCCTTGGCGGGCGCATCCACAGCAACAATGTTCCGTTTCTTCCGCTCCGCACACCTGCGCCAGGACGCCTCGCCTGATGCTACCGACGATTGCGACCTCGCTGCGCTCCGCAAGTACCAGCGCGGCGTGCTGCTGGGCGGCGGCTGCCTGCTCAGCGTCGCTATCGTGGCCGGGCTGATCGCGCTGGCGCTGTTCCACGCAGATGGCTTTGCGGCGCGGCGGTCGGAAGCGCTGCAGCGCAGCCTTGCCATCGTCGAGGCCCACTTGGCGGCGTCGGATGCGGCCCACCTTCGGCTGTTGAGCATGGCCGAGTACGCCTGGCGGCATCGCCCGGACAATGATGCGCGGACGCTGGAAGTGGACCGTGCCAACTATCTGCGTGCCGGACAGCGGGCCGTCATGACCGCTGGCACCGAGAGCGTGCCGCAGACGGTGCTGGGTGCCGGCACCGATGCCTGGCCCGTTGACCGTCTGGATCGCTATCTCATGCTGGCGCACTCGCTGTCGATCATCCGCCGGCTGGGCGGCGCCGGCGGCCGGTCCAGCGAATCGGAGTCGAGCTTCTTTCTTGATCCGCGCGGCCAGCTGCTGGTACTGGGCGAGGGCATGAGCGAACAGCATCTTCTGTCGGCCACGGGAGAAAAGGACCGTGCGCAGCTCATCGGTCGGCTCGCGGCGCTGTCCCGCACCGGCGTCGACGACGCGGAGGCGTATGGCACGCACGCCACCCGGATGGAACTGGTGCGCCATCCGGTGTCGGGGGCTCCGGCGATCGCCAGTGCCCTGGTGGCGCGTGACGGTGCCACGGTGATCGGTACGTTCGTCACGCTGGAATCAACGGCACCGCTGTCCCGGTCAATGCGCATCGCCGACGGTGGCGTGTCGTTCGTGCTGACTGGCGACGGCCGCGTGGTGGCGGGCACCGGCAGCCCCAAAGCGCTGGATCTGGGCGAGGTGACCCGGCATCTTCTGGACGCGGAGCAGAAGGGGCGCACGCTGGTCACCTTCCGCCAAGGGCTGCGCTTCTTCCAGGTGGTCCGTATCGAGGAGGCTGACTGGGCACTGGTCAGCACGTACTGCATCGCCGATGTCATTGCCGATGGGCAACGCCTGTACATCGCCGCCGCGTCGTTGGCGTTCGGCCTGTTGCTGGGTCTTTGGACGCTGCTGGCCTGGCTGCATTGGCGCGCCTTCGGGCCCGCGCTGGCACGCGCCGCGCGCGTTTACCAGGGCGAACAGCTCAGCCGCGCGTTGATCCAGCTGTCACCGGTGGGACTGTGCCTGCTCGATCGCCACAGCGGTGACCCGGTGGTGCAGAACGACATGATGCGTCAGCTCGCCGCCGCCGCCGAGCGACGCGGCGCCATGCTCTATGCCCGCATGGTCGACCAGGCCTCGGCGATCCTGCTGCTGCCTGATACCACCATCGCCGAGTTCGAGGTGTCGGTGCCGGATCCCCAGGGCCAGGCGCCTGTCGTGCTGCTGGTGGGGGCGACCAGTGCCAGCTATCAAGGGCGCATGGTACTGCTGTGCGCCGTGCGCGACTTGAGTGCGCGAATCGAACTGGAGCAGCAGCAGAAGCAGGCGCGCGAGTCGGCGGAGGCCGCCAGCCGCGCAAAGAGCCGCTTCCTGGCGGCCATGAGCCACGAGATCCGCACGCCGTTGCATGGCATCCTGGGTCACCTGGAGTTGCTCGGCCGCTCTGCGCTGGACGACAACCAGCAGGCACGGCTTCGGCGGATTACCCAGGCTGCGGACTCGCTGCTGCAGATCATCAACGACGTGCTGGATTTCTCCCGCGCGGAATCCGGGCACCTGGACCTGGTTGCGGAGACCTTCGAACCGGTGACGCTGCTGGAGCGGGTCGCGCTGCTGTTCTCGCCACTGGCCGAAGCAAAGGGCCTGGTATTGGACGTCATGGTCGATGATGCAGTGCCGGCCAGGCTGGTCGGGCCGCAGGCACGCGTCGAGCAGGTCCTGCGCAACCTGGTCAGCAATGCAGTGAAGTTCACCCCGTCCGGTCGTGTCGAACTGAGGGCTGACTGGGTGCCCGATACGGACGGTTCCCAGCTGCAGCTGCAGGTCATCGACTCCGGCATCGGCATGACGGAGACGCAGATGGCAAGGCTCTTCCAGCCCTATGTGCAGGCGGACGCCAGCATCATCACCCGTTTTGGCGGGTCTGGGCTGGGGCTTTCACTGTGCCGTGAACTGAGCAGCTGCATGGGGGGCACCATCCATGCCAGCAGCACGCCCGGCGTCGGCAGTGTCTTCACCTTCTGCATACCGGTCCAGGCGGTTCCGGCTGCCGGGACGCTGCCCTTGGCTGACCGCTCGGTGCTCCTGAGTTCCTCGGCCAGCGGGTGGCGGGACGAGCTGCGGCGCCGGCTTGAACGCTGGGGCGCCACCGTGATCATCGTGAGCGAGGCCGACGCCTGGCCCGCCGAACACTGGGAGGCGCACGTTCCGCTCGTTGCATTCGAGAGAAGTCCCGCGCGGACGGAAGTGGCGTCGTGGGCGGGACGGCGGCGGGTGATCCTGGTATCTGCCGACGGTCCGCTGAAGCCGCAGGTGCGGGGAAATGCGTGGCGCGTGTCCTGCTATTCCAGTGATGGCCTGCTGCAGGCCCTGCTGGTTTCCTCGCAGCGGGGCGTGCCGACACTGGCGGTGGAAAGGGGCATGCACTAGATTCATGGCCACCCCCTTGCCCGTGCGCGGGAATGCCATGCCTCCGGCCTCGCCTGAGTTGCCTTCCGCCCCGTTGCAGGCACTCCACCGTTCACAGCGCCGGCTGCTGTTAGGGGGAGGGGGGCTGATCACGTTGCTGGTGCTGTTGACCAAAGCGGTGAGCATTTTTGCCGGCGTGGGCGAATTCCATGACCGCGAGCGCCAGAAGTTCTTCGAGGCCCGCGGCGCGATCGATTACTTCCTGGTGCAACGTGACCGTGCCTATGCAGGAAGCGTGAACGCCAACGACGTGATGTGGAGCGGGCAGCGGGAAGAACTGCGGCGCCTGGGTCGGCCGATGGTGGCCAACTACCTGTCGCAGGACATGCGAACGGTGGTCCGGGCAGAAGGTCCGGCATCGGTGCCGTGGCTGGTGCTGGGCGATCCCGAGCGGCCGATGCCACAGCCTGAGCTGGAAGCCTATCTGGGCATGATCTATCAGTACTCGCTGTACACGACTGCGGCGATCAGTTCGATGCAGGGGAGCAGCCCGGCCATGGTGTATGGCTATGACCCGCAGGCGCGGCTGATGGCACTGCCCGGCGTGGTTGACGAGGCGCAGCTGCTGCGGGGGCTGCGCGCAGATTCGCGGGCACAGGCGTTCGCACTGTTGAAGGGCATCGAGCGCCAAGCACCGCTGCAATCTCCAGACCCCGGTCCGATGGAAAGCGCCGCTAGGGGCCATCGCCTGGCCTCGCTGTTCGGCCGCAACCCGCTGGATGGCCGGCCCTCGCTGGTGGGCATTCTCACCCTGGCCGAGGGCACCACGCCCTATTTCCGGCGGGTCACCTTCGAGCCGATCAGCAGCATCGGCTCGCGCCTGGAGGCGACCGCCGCCGACAGCTATCTGCTGACCGGGCCCACCGGTGAAGTGGTGCTGGCAAAGGGCCCCCTCAGCCGGGAGGCCAATGCGCTCGGCCCGCTGCTGGCGCAGCAGGACACACGCAACGTGACACGGCTGTCCTTCCAGCATCTGTTTGCGGTAAGCGGGGGGCTGTCAGGGACGGACTGGCGCTTCACGCGTCTTTACGACTGGAGCGCGCTGTGGCGCGACCAGGGGATGGCCATCGTTGCGCGGCTGCTGACGGCACTGTCGATCATCGCAGCGCTCTGGCTGCTGCTCTGGCGGGTGGAGCGCAAGGTCATGGCGCCGGCCCTGGCCGAGGCATCGCGCGTCTACGAAAGCGAAGCGCTCAGCCAGACCATCATCGGCACGGCGCCGGTGGGCTTGGCACTGCTCAGCTGCGATGATGGTGCTCCCCTTCTGCAGAACCAGGTCGCACGCGAACTGGCGACGCAGCCGGCGGGCTATTCGACGACCCCGGCGCTCTATGCCGCGCTGGTAGAGCAGGCGCATGCCTTGCCCGGTGCGCGCAAGGAGTTCAACTGGACGCTGCACGACGCGGGTGCAGCGCCGATCCAGCTTCAGGTGGCGTTGGCCATCGCACGCTATCGCGACCAGACCGTGTGGGTCTGCGCGCTGCGTGATGTCACGGCGCAGATGGAACTGCAGCAGACCCTGGAGCGCGCCAGTCGCGATTCCGAGGATGCCCGCGCCGCTGCGGAGGCGGCCAACCGGGCGAAGAGCGCCTTCGTCGCCACCATGAGTCACGAAATCCGCACACCGCTCAACGGCATCCTCGGCCATCTGGAACTACTGGCACGCTCACCGTTGCAGCCTGCGCAGCAGGAGCGCGTGCAGCGCATCCGGCTGTCGGCGGACTCACTGATGGCGATCATCAGTGATGTGCTCGATTTCTCGAAGATCGAGGCCGGGCAGTTGGATATCGACCCGGCTCACTTCAACGTTCGTGAACTGATCGAGCAGGCCACGCTGCTGTATGCGCCCGAGGCGCACAAGAAGGGCGTGAAGCTGTTCTATATGATCGATGGCGAGCTTGAGGATGCCTACCAGGCAGATGCGCATCGCATCCGGCAGATCATCAACAACCTGCTGAGCAACGCGGTGAAGTTCACCGAGTCCGGACGCATCACGCTGCACGCCGGGCTCGGGAACTGCCTGCAGCCGAACCAGAGCGTGCTGCGGCTGCGGGTCGTGGACTCCGGCATTGGCATGTCCGACGAGCAGCTTGCGCATCTGTTCCGTCCCTTCGAGCAGGGCGATGCCAGCGTGTCCCGGCGTTACGGTGGCAGCGGGCTGGGGTTGGCGCTGTGCAGGCAACTTGCGCATCTGCTGGGCGGCAGCATCCAGGCCGAAAGTACGCTGGGTGTCGGCACCGTGTTCACCCTGGAGGTGCCGGTTCACCCTGTCGATGCGCCGCATGGCGGTGACCAGCCGCTGTCGGGCACCACCGTGACGCTGCTTTCCGCAGCGCCGGAGTGGCGGCAGGAAATCGGGCAGGTCCTGCAGCGCTGGGGCGCGGGGTTGACCGTCCTTGATCGTCCGGCCGCGCTGCCCGCCGATGCCGCAACGACAACGCTGTTGATTTTCGGCGAGCGCCGCGCATGGCCGGAGGAGGATGAGCAGGCGCTGTGCAGCCTCCACGCCCGGTTGGTGCGCGCGTACCCGAGCGGCCCCCTGGCCCCCGAACGCCGTCCTGATGGCGTGCACGTCACCAGCTATTCCAGCCGGGCGCTGCTGCGCGCGTTGCTGCAGGATGCGATGGGAGCGGAAGCGCCATCGCCGGTCGCCGCGCAGGCACGGCCGCCGGCGGGACGGGGAAGGGTGCTGCTGGTGGAGGACAATCCGGTGAACCGCGAGCTGATCCAGCAGCAGCTGGAGGAGCTCGGCTGGCATGTGGGCACCGCCGAGGATGGCCAGGCCGCGCTGAGCCTGTGGCCGTCAGCCAGCTGGGACGTCGTGCTGACCGACATCAACATGCCGGTGATGGACGGCTACGAGCTGGCCCAGGCGCTGCGTGCACGCGGGGATAAGGTGCCGATCCTGGCGATCACCGCAACCGCACTGGCCAGCGAGCGGGAGCGCTGCCGGCAGGCGGGCATCGATGGGCTGCTGCTCAAGCCCCTGGATCTGGAACGGCTGTCGGCGGCGTTGTCCCGCTATGTTCCCCCCAGCAACCGCAGGGCGTCCCCGTCGGCCGCGGGGGAGGGGCTGCCGCTGAAACTTCGGGCCCTGTTCGTGGAAAGCGGCGCGCGTGATCTTGACGTCCTTGCCGCCGCGCTGCGGGAAGGGCAGCAGGCCGCGCTGCTGGACAAGGTCCATTCCCTGAAGGGCGTGCTGTTGATGATGGGGGAGCGTCCGCTAGGTGAGCGCTTTGGTGCTGTGGAGCACCGCCTGCGCGAGCACGACACGGTGGATGAAGCCGAGCTGCAGGCGCTTCTCGCGTCCCTGTCCGCGCTCATCGACAGCTATCGGGAGGGCCTGCCGGACGGCTCGTGAGCGAACGCCGATCAGTCCGGATCGGGGCCGTTTGAACGCAGGCCGAGTTCCGTCGCGAACTTGAAGAGATCGGCTTCCTTGTCGATGCCCAGCTTGGCCATCCCGATCCGCTTTTGCGTGCTGATGGTCTGCTTGCGCCTGTCCAGGCGCTCGGCAATTTCGTTGATGCCAAGCCCCGACACGAACAGCGTCAGCACTTCACGTTCCCGTGGCGAGAGCGCTATCTTCCTTGACGCTGCGGCATGGTGTGGCAAGATCTGCGCGACCGACGGCGAGAGGTAGCGCCGGTTGGCCCACGCCGCAGCGATGGCCGCCGGAACATGGCTGGTGTCATCGGCCTTGCTGAGGATATGGGTGATGCCGCGCTGATAAAGTGACTGGATGACCACCGGCTGGTCCATGCCCGTCATCACGATCACACGCAGGTCGGGGTAGCGTTCGCGGAGTGTATCCAGCAGGGCGAGGCCGTCGCCGTGCGTGCCGCCCGGCATGGCGTAGTCGGTCACCACGACATCACATGCGGTACTGTCCAGCAGCGCCACCAGCTCCGAGGAGTCGGACGCCGTTCCAATGCACTGCAGCGTGGGAACCGCATCGATTGCGGCCTCGATTCCCATGCGGATGACCGGGTGGTCGTCTGCAATGGCTACACGAATGATCGGATGAGACATGCAACAGCCCCGCGCTGAAGTTGGCCCGCCACACCGGCGACCCGCCGCCGCAACTATAGGCCAGGCGACCGCGTGTTGGCATGCCTGGCGATACCTGCAACCAAGAGGATGACTGTATGGCCTTGAGCCTGGTCGTTGCCGACGACCATCCCGTGATGCTGGCCGGCATGGAAATGCTGCTGCGCTCCGAACCCGGCATCGCGGTCGCTGGCCTGGCCAGCGACTCGACCGGACTGGTTGCGCTGCTGAGCGCCGCATCGGTGGACGTGGCCGTCTGTGACTTTTCGATGCCGAACGGACGCTACGGCGACGGAGTGACCCTGCTCAGATTCCTCCAGCGGCGGTTTCCCAACCTGAAGCTGGTGGTGCTCACCGGCATGGAGAGTCCGCTGGTCCTGCGCTCCATCCAGGCCGCCGGGGTGACGTGCATCGTGAGCAAGAGCGATTCGCTGGAGCACGTGGTTCCTGCGGTGCATGCGGCGTGGTCCGGCCTGCCGAGTGGACCGGCCAGAGTTCTGTAGACACTCAGTTGCCGCTCTGCGCGTAGCGCCTTTCAAACTCTACCGGTGACACGCCGCCAGCGGAACCATGCCGGCGGATCGGGTTGTAGAACATCTCGATGTA
>NZ_JBAWUK010000068.1:0-17685 GCF_037079935.1 Stenotrophomonas maltophilia group sp. Smal12
TCCCCCGCCCCATCCCGACTACGGCCCTCATGGCCGTGGCCCGGGAGCGTTTTGCCCGCCGAACGCCCACGCGCTCACTCAGTTGCGCCGCACCCTTGCCAGGAGAGAACCCCGATGTTGCCCGCCCGCCACCACCGCCCCCCCTGCCGCCCGATCGCTCCGCTGACGCTGGCCATTGCCGGCGCGCTGTTCTCGCTTGCCGCTCCTGCCTTCGCCCAGGAGAGCAAGGACAACGCCACCGACCTGGCCCGCATCGAGGTCACCGGCTCCAACATCCGCCGCACCGACGTTGAAACCGCCTCGCCGGTGCAGGTGATCAGCAAGCAGGACATCCAGAACATGGGTGCGCGCACGCTGCTGCAGGTGCTCGACAACCTGCCGGCCGCACGCCCTGCGCAGCAGGATGCGCGCTCGCTGTTCACCGGTTCCGATGGTGCCTCGCAGGCCAACCTGCGCGGGCTCGGCGCACAGGGCACGCTGGTGCTGCTGAACGGTCGCCGCCTGTCGTACTACGGTGCGCCGGCCGGCTTCCAGACCCAGTTCGTCAACATCGATGCGATCCCGGCGGCGGCCATCGAGCGCATGGAAGTGCTGACCGACGGCGCGTCGGCCGTGTACGGTACCGACGCGGTGGCCGGCGTGATCAACGTGATCACCAAGCGCAACTTCCAGGGTGCCGAGATCAGCTTCACCAACGACACCTCCTCGCGCATCGATTCCTACGGTGAGCGCCAGGCCAGCATCACCGCCGGCTTCGGTGACCTGGCCGAGAACCGCTTCAATATCTATGGCGCGGTCAACATGTACCGTCGCGACGCGATTCCGCTGAGCGATTTCTACGACAAGCGTCCGGACCAGTACTACGTCAACAACCCGAACTACCTCAACAACCTGCGCCTGGGCGTGGGCAGCAAGCCGGGCGAGTTCAACCCGGGCACCTACTTCGCCTTCGATCCGGTCACCGGCCGCCGCGTGCAGGAAGCCGCGCCGGGTTGCAAGAACGTGCTGACCAGTGAAGCGGCCGGCCCGCGTTGCGTCTGGGAAACCTGGATGAACAACGAGATCGATGCCGGCGCCAAGTCCGAGCGCAACACCGCCTACCTCAACGGCACCTTCCTGGTCGGTGACAACACCGAGATCTTCGCCGAGGCGACCTATACCGACATCGACCTGCGCGCCAACGGCGGCACGCCGCGCACCTATGGCACCACGACCGGCAACCCGACCAGCTGGTTCTCGCGCAACACCGGCAACACCGTCAACCAGTTCCTGTACCCGTTCCTGGGCCCGAACAACGAGTACAACCACGCCAGCCCGCAGTTGAAGGCCATGATGGGCGGCGTGGTCGGCCTGAACTACCTGCTGCAGGATGCCGGCCCGAACTACTTCGGCCAGCGCAATACCGACAAGAGCTACCGCGTGCTGGCCGGTGCGCGTGGCAACCGGGGTGACTGGAACTGGGAAACCGCATTCGCCAGCGCCGGTACCCACTCCACCACCTACCAGACGATCAACGTCAACACCAAGGGCTTCGAGAAGGCGTTCGGGCCGTACACGATCGATCCTGGTACCGGTCGGGTGATCATCTCCGACCACCCGGCGTACAAGTTCGGCGAGATCAGCGAAGCCAACGCCGCGTTGATCCGTGAAGCGTTCCCGACCTTCGACATCCAGTCGTGGACCCGCCTGCATACCCTGGACGGCAAGATCGAAGGACCGCTGTTCCAGCTGCCGGCGGGCGAGATGCGCGCCGCGTTCGGTTTCAACGCCAGCCGTGAGACCTTCTACACCCCGGGCAATGCCGATGCGGCCAATGGCCTGATCACCCAGCAGGGCGGCTCGTGGTTCGACGGCAAGCGCAACACCTACGCGCTGTTCGCCGAGACCGTGGCGCCGATCACCGACAAGCTGGAACTGGATGCGGCGGTGCGCGTGGACAAGTACCCGAACTTCAGCGCCAACATCGCGCCGAAGATCGGCTTCAAGTACCAGGCGTTCGATCAGCTGATGCTGCGCGGCACCTATTCCACCGGCTTCCGCGCACCGAGCCTGGCCGAGTCCGGCAACGGCGGCGTGTTCGCCCAGCTCGGTGGCTTCCGTGACGAACTGCGCTGCGGCGAGACCAACGCCATCGCCAACCTGCTGCTGAAGTCGCAGCGGCCGGGTGACGTCGACCTCGGCAAGACCCTGCTGAACGTCGACTGCAGCCGCACCGTAGCGCGCATGACCCAGCCGAACAAGGACCTGAAGCCGGAAAAGGCCAAGATCGCCACCCTCGGCTTCGTCTACGAGCCGGCAACCTGGCTGTCGGTGTCGGCCGACTACTGGTTCATCTACCGTGACAACGAAATCGTCGCGCCGGACTATCGCCGCATGGAAGACATCATCTCGATGTCGCGCTCGCCGATCACCGACAGCGACCGCGCCAACCTGGCGCAGCTGGCGGCAATGTGCGCCGATCCGGCCAGCGGCGTGAGCTGCCCGGCCACCCTGCCGGGCTACTCCGCCGGTAACGTGGCCAGCGTGGTCGGCCAGTACAAGAACCGCGGCAAGACCCTGATCGACGGCTTCGACATCGACGCGCGCAGCCGCTTCTCGCTGGGCGACTGGGGCAACCTGAACATCGGCCTGGCCGCCACCATCGCCAACCGCAACCGCTTCTACATGGACGCCGAGAACGGCTGGTACTACGGCGACGTGGTGGGCTACTACAACAACCCGCGCCTGCGTGCCACGCTCAATGCAGACTGGACCTACAAGCAGGTGACCACCAGCATGTTCGTCAACTACGTGGGTGGCACCAAGTGGGCCACCGACCAGATCGACGAAGAGAGCAACAACAAGGAAACCTGCACCGGCGGCTATCTGGCCCTGCAGAAGAGCAAGTGCGATGGTGCACCGTCGTGGTGGACCGCCAACATGAGCGTCACCTGGCGCCCGGACGATGCGTGGAACCTGAGCTTCACCGTCAAGAACCTGTTCAACCGCCTGCCGTTCTACGATCCGAACAGCTTCCTGGGTGACTCCAGTGACTACGCCACCATCTTCGGCCGTGGTTACAGTGTGACCATCGGCTACCGGTTCAAGTAATTCCGTTTGCGTGACCTGGCGTGCCGGCTGCGGCCGGCACGCTGCCAAGAGGAGAGATGTTTGCCATGAAGCGTAGGGAATTCATCGCGGCCAGTGCCGCTGTCGCCGCCAGCAGCCTGCTGCCGCAGACCCCGGCATGGGCACGGGGGGGCAAAGTGCGCCTGGCCATGATCGGTACCGGCATGCGTGGGCTGGTGCTGCTGAAGGAGCTGGTACGTCGCGACGACGTCGAAGTGGTTGCCCTGTGCGACATCGAGCCGATCATGCTGGGCCGTGCCACAGAGATGGTGGCGAAGGCCGGCAAGCCCGCGCCGAAGACCTATGGCCAGGATCGTGATACCAACGCGTGGAAGCGCCTGCTGGAACAGAAGGGCATCGATGGCGTGATCATCGCCACGCCGTGGGAGTACCACGCACCGATGGCGATTGCCGCGATGCAGGCCGGCGTGGCCGTGGGCTGTGAAGTGGTGGCCGGCATCACCCTGCAGGACCACTGGGACGTGCTGAAGACCCAGCTGAGCACCGGCACCCCGTACATGCTGCTGGAGAACGTCTGCTACCGCCGCGACGTGATGGCCGCGCTGCAGATGGTGCGCCAGGGCCTGTTCGGCGAACTGGTGCATCTGCAGGCCGGCTACCAGCACGACCTGCGCGGCGTGAAGTTCAATTCCGGCGACCCCAACCAGCCCTACGACAGCGGCGTGGAGTTCGGTCCGAAGGGCTGGAGCGAAGCTCGCTGGCGCACCGAGCATTCGGTGGAACGCAATGGTGAGCTGTACCCCAGCCACGGCATCGGCCCCTGTGCGATGTACACCGGCATCAACCGTGGCAACCGCTTCACCCACATCAACGCCTTCGCGACCAAGGCACGCGGCCTGCACGAATACACCGTGGCCAAGAGTGGTGGCACCACCCACCCCAGCACCCAGGTGAAGTTCAAGCTCGGCGATATCGTCACCACCACGCTGGCCTGCGAGAACGGCGAGACCATCCTGCTGCAGCACGACACCTCGCTGCCGCGCCCGTATTCAATGGGTTTCCGTGTGCAGGGCACCAAGGGCCTGTGGATGGACGTGAACCATTCGATCCACATCGAAGGCCGCAGCCCGCCGCACCAGTGGGAAGAGTTCAAGAAGTACCAGGACGAGTACGAGCACCCACTGTGGAAGCAGAATGCCGACACCGCCGCCAGCGCCGGCCACGGCGGCATGGACTGGTTCGTCATCCATGCATTTGTTGAAGCGCTCAAAGCCAAGGCACCGATGCCGATCGACATCTACGACGCGGTGACCTGGAGTGCGATCACCCCGTTGAGCGAGCAGTCGATCGCCAACGGTTTCCAGACGCTGGAGTTCCCGGACTTTACTGCTGGTGCGTGGAAGACGCGCAAGCCGATCTTCGCGTTCGACGGGAAGTACTGATCTGCTCTTGTAAAGTCGAGCCATGCTCGACTGCTTTGAAGCCAACGCCGGGCCATGCCCGGCGTTACTGCATCGGCAGTATGCTGTGGCAGCCATCAGGAAGAGGAACGGAGGCTGCGCATGCAATGGATGACCTTCAGCTGTCCGCTCTGCGGCGCTGCCGGGCAACGGTTTCCACTGCGCTCTGCAGGCAAACGCCAGGCGAGGACGGCATGCTGCGGGTGTGGCGTGGTGCTGCGCTCGGACCCACGCCTGGGCATGCATTCGCTCTATCTGCTGTACACACAGTTCATCGCCATGCTGGCTGGATTTCCCATGATCTGGGCCTACACCCTGGGTCGATGGTTCTGGCTGACGGCGATCTGGGCCCTGGTATCGGCGCTGTGCTGGCTGCCCGGCATGATCAGGCATGCACGCAGCCGGATCTGCCGCGCCACGCCGGATCCGAATCGAAGCTACGCTCGACGCAGGCCCTAGGGACCGGAACGGGGGGATAGAAAGAACATGGCGCGCCCGGAGGGATTCGAACCCCCGACCAATGGCTTCGGAAGCCACTACTCTATCCGGCTGAGCTACGGGCGCGTTGTAGAACCGCCGCGCCGTCGGCCAGTGCCGGGGCGGGCATCGCACCGCCATGAAGCGGTGCGGGACGGGCATTCTATCCAGTTTCGCCGAACAAATCTCCCCCCACCGGCAAAGCCCTGCCAGAAGGGCAGGAGTATCCTATCGCCATGGCTGATACCCCCCTCACTTCGCCGCAGTCGCCGGCGACGCCGCGTTGGCGGCATTACTGGAGTCTGATGCGCGCTGATCGCCCGATCGGCACGTTGCTGCTGCTGTGGCCCACGTGGTGGGCGTTATGGCTGGCTGCCGGTGGCCTGCCGCCGCTGTGGACGCTGTTCGTGTTCACCGCCGGCGTGTGGCTGACCCGCTCGGCCGGTTGCGTCATCAACGACTACGCTGACCGCTGGCTCGACCCGCATGTGGAGCGCACCAAGGCGCGGCCGCTGGCCACCGGCGCGATCAGCGGCCGTGCCGCGCTGGCGTTGTTCGCCGTGCTGATGCTGGTGGCGTTCGGCCTGGTGCTGACCCTGAACGGGCTGACCATCGGCCTGAGCTTCATCGGCGTGTTCCTGGCCGCCAGCTATCCGTACCTGAAGCGCTACACCCATCTGCCGCAGGTCTACCTGGGCATGTCGTTCGGCTGGGGCATCCCGATGGCGTTCGCCGCCGTGCAGGGCGAGGTGCCGATGCTGGGCTGGCTGCTGTATGCCGGCAACATCCTGTGGTCCACCGCCTACGACACCTGGTATGCCATGGTCGACCGCGAGGACGACCTGAAGATGGGCTCGCACTCCACCGCGATCCTGTTCGGTGATCTCGATCTGGTCATCCAGGGCGTGCTGTACGCGCTGTTCCTGGCCACCATGGCGCTGGTTGGCGTGCGCGGCGGGCTGGGTGGCTACTACCTGGCCGGCGTGGCCGTGGCCACCGCGCTGGTGGTGTACGAATTCTGGATCTGCCGCAACCGCGAGCGCGGCCCGTGTTTCAAGGCGTTCCTGCACAACAACTGGGTCGGCGCCGCGCTGTTTGCCGGTATCGCCGTGGACTTGGCGCTGCGTTGAGAAGCGCAGCCGAGCGTGGGCTCGGCTCTACAGCTGACAGTGCTTCTGTAGCGCCCGAGCCCATGCTCGGGCGGCGGCGCACAGCGCCGGGCCTTCCGCCACCTACGACCAATAGGTGGCTGACAGCCCGCACCCCACCGCCCAGAATCGGTCCATCGAACCTGGGAGGGTAGGCGATGGCCTCGACGGCAGCAGTACAGGACGGCTGGATGGCGCGCGCAGCGCTGCGCTCGGCGGCCTGGGCGGAAAAGTGGTTCCCTGACGCGTACGTGTTCGCGGTGCTGGGCGTGGTCATTGTCGCGCTGGCCGCGATGGGCTTCGGTTCGACCCCGCAGGCCACCGCCAGCGCCTTCGGTGACGGCTTCTGGAGCCTGATTCCCTTCACCATGCAGATGGCCTTCGTGGTCATCGGCGGCTACGCCGTGGCCACCGCGCCGGTGGTCGCACGCTTCATCGACTTCCTGGCCCGGGTGCCGCGCACCGGTCGCGGTGCGGTGGTGTACGTGGGCCTGGTCAGCATGCTCGCCTCGCTGCTCAGCTGGGGCTTCTCGCTGGTGTTCGGTGGCCTGCTGGTCCGCGCGCTGGCCCGTCGCACCGAACTGCGCATGGACTACCGCGCCGCCGGTGCGTCGGCCTATCTCGGCCTGGGCGCAGTGTGGGCGATGGGGCTGAGCTCGTCGGCCGCACAGTTGCAGGCCAACCCGGCCAGCATGCCGCCGGGCCTGGTGGAGATCACCGGCGTTCTGCCGTTCACCGAAACCATCTTTCTGTGGCAGTCGATCGCCCTGACCGCAGTGCTGATCCTTGTCTCGCTGCTGATCGCCTGGCTGACCGCGCCTGCAGCCGGCAGTGCGCGTACCGCCGAGGAATTTCCCGGCGCTGCGCAGGCCGAGCCGGAACCGCTGCAGCGACGCACGCGCCCGGGCGAATGGCTGGAATACAGCCCGCTGCTGACCGTGCTGCTCTCGCTGCTGGCGTTCGGCTGGCTGTTCAACGAGTTCGCCAACAAGCCGGTGGTCACTGCCATCGCCAACCTCAACACCTACAACTTCCTTTTCATTTCGCTGGGCCTGCTGCTGCACTGGCGCCCGCGCAGCTTCCTCAACGCTGTGGCCAAGGCGGTGCCGAGCACCACCGGCGTGCTGATCCAGTTCCCGCTGTACGGCGGTATCGCGATGATCCTCACCCACGCCGCCGGTGGTGACGGGCAGACCCTGGCGCACCGGCTGTCGAGCCTGTTCGTGCACGTGGCCAGCACCGATAGCTTCGCGCTGGTGATGGGCATCTACTCGGCGGTGCTGGGCTTCTTCGTGCCGTCCGGTGGCGGCAAGTGGATCATCGAGGCGCCGTACGTGATGCAGGCCGCCAACGAGCTGAAGGCGCACCTGGGCTGGGCAGTGCAGGTCTACAACGCGGCCGAAGCGCTGCCGAACCTGATCAACCCGTTCTGGATGCTGCCATTGCTGGGCGTGCTGGGGCTGAAGGCACGCGACATCGTGGGCTTCACCTTCATCCAGTTGCTGGTGCACATCCCGCTGGTGCTGGGCCTGTTGTGGCTGCTGGGCATGACCCTGGCGTATGTGCCGCCGGTGATGCCGTGAGTGCAGGGCTGGCGTCCGTGCGCGAGCAGGACGCCAGCTCCGTTCAGCGCGTGTTTCCAGCAGAGCACGCCATGAATGCGCGCAGTCGGGCTGACGGCATGAGCACATGCCGAACCCATATGAATCCTTCATCGGCTTGTGCCGCAAGGGGCTTTGCCCGTTCATTCACGCGCGTACACACCAATGTAGCCGCCCACCAACGCGCGATTAACTCTTCGCTGCAGACGATGGTCCCGTCCACCGCATTCCGCGTGTGGCTTTGGAGATCGGACATGGCACAGCAGAACCAGAACCCGAACCAGAAGCAGCAGGGCCAGCAGAACCAGCAGGATCAGCAGCAGGGGCGTGGCCGCGACCAGCAGCAGCAACAGCAGCAGGAACAGCAGCAGCGCAACCAGCGCAACCAGCAACAGGGTGGGCAGGACGAGGAGGAGTGACTTCGGTACCCACTTCCTGTGATGCGCGAAGCCCCGCCCCGTGCGGGGCTTCGCTTATTCCAGCACGCCAATGCGTTGCAGCACCGGCGCTGCTGACATGTCGTTCGGATTGGTGCCCGGCTGATCCTGCGGCACCTCCATGCCCATGCCGCGGTAGAGATCGACCCAGTGCTGTGCGATCTGCCCGGTCTTCGGGTTGCGGAAGTTCATCGGCTGCAGTGCGAACACATGGTGCGCACGGAACGCGCGCTCGATGAAGTCCGAGCAGTAGTAGCTGTCCTCGTTCAACACGTATGACGTGTTGTAGGGTTTGCCCAGCATCGTGCGTGCGGTCGCGATCGCATCCTTGATGGCAGCCTGCTGCGATGCGTGCAGGCGATAGACCACGATCTGCCGCTGCTTGCCTCGGGCGTCCTCGCGGAACTGATCCAGCGCCTGCCGGCGCGAGCCTTTCTCGTCCGCATGCAGTACCTCCCAGCCGTCTGGCGCCGCAGCGACCAGGGCCACGTGATCGAAGCTGGGTGCGCCCTGCTTGCCGGTGGCATCGTCGATGGCCGCGCTCAGGCCGGCATGGCCGGCGGTGACGAACAGCAGATCGCCTTCCCGGACCTCCAGCGCGGCCGCACCACCAGGCCACAGCGTTGGCAGCAGCAGGGAGAGGGCAAGCAGGAATGCGCGCATGGGGCCAGGGTCGAAGCGTGTGCGGCGTAGTCTAACGGCTGCTGCGATGACGTTGATTTCAGTATTAGTGTGATATTAGTCTCAATTCAGCATGTCGGGATATTCCTGACAGCGGATGTTGAAACTGAATTGACCGAGGCATGGCTATCCTTGCCTCCCTACCGCGCCGGAACCGCGCGCGACCGCCCGGAATCAGGAGGATCCCGTGAACCAGCTCCGCCCCGTTGCCCTGCTTGCGCTTGCCCTGGGGCTTGCGCTGTCCGGCTGCAAGCCTGCGCCCCAGGCAGCCCCCGCTGACGCCGCCGTACCGGCTCCGACCAGCACAGCCGCCGCCACGGCGCCGGCCACGCCGGTTGCCGCAGTCCCGGCAGACGCGTCTGCCAGTTGCCCCCATCCGGTCTTCGACGACTTCCTCAAGCATTTCGGCAACGAGATCGCGCTGCAGGAAACGTCCACTGCCGATCCGCTGCTGGACAGCCACATCGACAGCGAAGCCGAGCCGGAGCCACGCAAGGTGGAGGAGAAGGTGCCGCTTGCCAAGGTCGAATGGCCGGTGATGCCGGACCCGGCCACGCTGCAGCGCCAGGGCCGCGAGATGCAGGTCACCCGCCTGCCCGATGGCCAGGTACAGGTGCAGATGCGCACTCCCGATACCAGCGACCAGCAGATCTACACCTTTGCCCAGAAGCCGTGCTGGCAACTGGTCAAGCGTGAGGACGAATCGATCTGACCCCTGAGCAACCGCCTGCGGGCGGTCGTGTGATTCACCCAAGGAGCCCCGCATGCGTCTGTCTCCCGTTGCCCCCGTACTGGCCCTGATGCTTGCTGCCTGCAGCGGCCCTGAGGCGGCTGCACCGGCGGCCCCTGCTTCCACTGACCCGGCAGCGACGCCGGCCGCACCTGCGGCTGCCGTTGCGGACCATTCCACCTCTCTTACGCGCGACGAGACCGGCATGCATATCGATTGCCAAGGCACCCGCCTGCACCTGGCGGCCCAGCCCACCCAAGACACGGACGCTTCCCGGCTGACCACGCTGGAAATTGAAAAGGACGGCGCACGCCAGGCCATTGCTGCGCCCAAGGAGATGGACGGCTATACCGCCGTTGGCCTGGCCTGCGTGCAGGACCGCAGCGGTACGCCGTACTTCGTCGTGCAGTACGGTGAACTGCCGTTCGGCTGCAGCTTCTGCGAGTGGTACTACCTGTACGACGCCAGTGGCCGCCAGTTGACCCACAGCACACCGCCGCTGCGCGGCGCGGAAGGCGAGGAGCAGGAGCCCAACAACGACGAGTACGAGAAGTTGATCGACTCGCTCGGCATCAGGCACCCGGAGGTGAACTACATCGAAGACTGAGCGCAGCGGCAGGACGTCGCACGCGCGCTGTGAACGCAGCACTGCAGTACCGCAGTACCAGAAGTACCAGGAGCAGTACCCCTTAAGGAAATCCCCCTTTTCATAGAATGGATAGCACAGACATGGCAGATATCTACCAGGACATGGTCCAGCCCCGCGGGGCGGCCTACAGCAGTGACCGCATCAAACCGTGGAGCCACTACCGCGAGCCGATCGACCAGAGCGACGGCCGCCTGCATGGCAACTCCCGCCGGTGGGGCGATGCGACCCCGGAAGTACAGTCACGGGTGATCGACACGATCATCGAGTCGGCGCGCGAGAAGGGCCTGACCCCGCGCGAAACGGCGCACGTACTGGCCATCGCCCGCGTTGAATCGGGCTTCAACCCCGATGCCGCCGCTGGCACCACCTCGGCCTCGGGCCTGGGCCAGTTCATTGACAAGACCGGCAACCACTACCACCTCAACAACCGCAACCGCTTCGACGTCGGCGCACAGTCCGATGCACTGGTTGACCATTACATCGATAACCGCACGCTGGCGCACAAGCGCGGCCAGGGTGAGGAGTACATCTACAAGTACCATCACGACGGCCCGACCCGTGATTACGGCGGCCTCGCCCTGTCTGAAAAGAAAGTGATGCCGTACGTGGACAAGTACGAGCGGTTCGTGGAGCAGCGCCTGGGACTGACCCACGGCCAGTCCCAGGGCAGCCACGCGGCCCCCGCCGTAGCTGCGGCCACGCACGCGCAGGCCAAGCCGGCAGCGGTGCATGCCGAAGGCCAGACCCGCACCTTCGAGCAGACGATGCAGGTGATGCTGCCCCCGCAAAACGGGGTCAAGCCGCACATTACCGGTGAGTTCGGCGAACACCGCGCGCACAAGCCGCACGGTGGCACCGACTTCAACTATGTCGGCGGCCAGCACGGCCGTAATCTGCAGCACCCGACCGTCAACGCGCCGATCTCCGGAACGGTGACGTTCGTCGGTGGCGACTATGGTACGGTGAAGATCAGGGATGCACAGGGCAACTCGCACGAGATCCTGCACCTGCAGTCGACCCAGGTGAAGGAAGGCCAGCCGATCAAGGCGGGTGAGCCGATCGGTACCATGGGCGGCCGTGGCCCGGGCGGTGCGGGTCAGTATGCCCAGCACGTGCATTACCAGTTGAAGGATCCGCACGGCAAGCTGATCAGCCCGCAGGACTTCTGGGACCACGGCAAGCTGAAGGAAACCGGCAAGGGTGGCCATTCGCATGACGCCGACCACAACGGTGTGCTGCGCCAGGGGGCCAAGGGCGAGGAAGTGACTGCGCTGCAGAAGGAACTCAACCGCCTGGGCGTGCGCGACGGCCAAGGCAACCCGCTGAGCGAGGACGGCAAGTTCGGTGCCAATACCAGGGACGCACTGATCGCCTACCAGAAGCAGCACGGGCTCTCCGCCGATGGCGTGGCGGGTCCGGCGACGCTGGGCAAGCTGGCCGAAGGCCGCAGCCATGCCGAGGCGGCGCCGAAGGGGCCGCAACTGGGCGACAAGGCGCATCCGGATACGCCGCTGCACAATGCGATCCGCGGCCACATGCCGGGCATGATCTGCAACGAGATGAGCGCGCATGTGACCGCCCAGGCCAAGGCCGCCGGCATCGATTCGCCGGAAAAGCTGCAGGGCGTCACCGTGCAGGATGGCAAGGCCTTCGTCGTGGGCACCGTTCCCGGCTTCCGTACTGCGGTGGACATGACCCAGACGGCACCGAGCCTGCAGGAGACCAGCGCTGCAATGCTGGCCAAGCACGAGCCTTCGCAGCAACACGTGCAGGACGAGCAGCAGCGGGTGGCCATGGGCCGTTAACCACTGCGTGTGAAGAAGTGTGTGGTAAAGGAGGCCGGCCGGAGTAATCCGGCCGGCTTTTCCGTTCATGGGGCAAGGACATACACGGATGCCGTTTCGCATGATGCACAGCACCGCCATTGCAAGGCACGGCGTCCACATGAGCCGGGTGCTGCGGTGGCGCAACGCATGGCAGTGGGGAGGGCTGGCACTGCTGCTCTGGCTGTTGCCACTGCCAGTGCTGGCGGCGGTCCCGATTCCGGCACTGGACGACCCGGTGGTGGACACCGCCAACGCGCTGTCCGCCAGCACCCGCGCAACGCTGCGCGAGCAGGCATTGCAGCTGCAGGCACGCAAAGGCGCGCAACTGCAGGTGCTGGTGGTGCCCAGTGTTGGCGATGACGGCATCGAAGCCTTTGCACAGCGTGTCTTCGACCAGTGGCAGCTGGGCCGCGCCGGTGTCGATGACGGGGTGTTGCTGCTGGTGGCGGTGCAGGACAGGCGCGTACGCATCCAGACCGGCTATGGCCTGGAAGGCACCATTCCCGATGCCTATGCCGCGCGCATCATCGACGAAGCGATCGTGCCGCGCCTGCGCGAAGGAGACCTGGACCAGGGCATGCTGGATGGCAGCAAGGTGCTGGTGGCGCTGATCGATGGCGAGCCGCTGCCGGCCCAGGAGGATTCATCCGCACGCAACCTGTTGCCAGCGGATTGGCGCACAGGGGATTCGGTCGTTGCCCTGACGTTGCTGGTGGGGTTCCTGGCCGGTCTGTGGCGATCACCACCGCGCCTGCTGGCCACCAGGACCGAGGCCGAGTCCAGCGGTAAACGCCGTGAGCGGCGGCGCAAGGCACTGGCAGCCAATGCGGCAATGCCCAGGCCGAAACGGCCGACATTGCCTGCCTGGGTCAGGCCGTTGCTGGTAACGGCGGTGATGGCCGCTGGGTTGGTTTCGGCGACGCTGCTGCTGCCGCGGCATGTGCTGCCTGCGCTGTTCTTCGTGCTGTTACCCGCCGTACCGGTGGCGGCGCTGCTGGGGTGGTGCTGGCGTCGCAGCCGTGGTGTGCGCATCGTGCTGTGCGGCATGTTGGCCGTCAGTATCGGATTCTTTGTGGTGATGCTGGTCCGTGGTCAGTTGCCGCCCAGCCTTGCCCTGCACACGTTGCTGAACCTGGCGGTCGCCATTGCCGCCATGCTGGTGTTCTTCCTAGTGCAGGCCGGCCGCGCGCGCTGGCGGAAGAACCGCAACAGCTTCGCCGTGCGCCTGGTGGTGCTGGTGCTGTTGACCGGCGGCTATGCGCTGGGCGCGCTGCTGGTCATCGACCGGGCCAACGATGAGAACGCACGCGTGTTGGCGACGATCGTGTCCAGCGTAGGCTCGCTGTTCCTGTACTTCATCTGGGTGTTCACCCTGCTGCCCGGCGAAAAAGCACGCAGCGGACGAAGGTCGTCCCAAGGCTACCGTTCCTCGTCCAGCACCTCGTCGTCGAGTTCGTCCTCAAGCAGTTCCGGCGGCTGGTCCGGTGGCGGTGGCCGCAGCGGCGGCGGCGGCGCTTCGGGCAGCTGGTAGCTCAGGCCGCCCACACCCGCCAGCCCAGCGCGGCATCGCGCAGTTTGCCGCTGCCGCTCACATCACCCACCTGCAGCTGCACGCCCTGCGCACTGGGCAGGTCCTTCTGCTCGGGGAACCAACGACGGTCGGCGGCGACGATGATCAGCAGGCCCTCGTCGTCGCCCATCGGCGCGAACTGCGGCGACGGCGGGCTGATCGGCTGCAGGCCGAAGCGCTGGCTGGACTGTTCGCGCACCGCATCGACATCGTGGCTGGGCAGGCCAACCTCGCTCAGGCAGGTCAGCTCGCTGCCATGGAACACGCCTTCGCGCGCGCTGGCCGGCAAGCGACGGCGGCCGATCAGTTCAAGGATCAGGCCGTCCGGGCCGGTGAAGTACACCGACTGCGACTGCCAGCTGCTCTCCAGCGCGAAGTAATCCAGGCCCTCAGGATTACGTTGCAGCGGGGTACGTTCGCGCAACCAGGCCATCGCCTCGCCGAAGCGGTTGTCCGGTACGTTGAAGGCCAGGTGCACGCCACCGACGGGGTGATCACCCGCCGCCTGCAGTTCGATCGTGCTCCAGCCGATGTGCACATGGTTGCCGACCACGCGCTGCTGCAGCACATCGTGGAAATACGCGGCGACGGTGGCGACGTCGGACACCGGCAGGGTGAGGTGAAGCAGGCGCATGACCGATTCTCCATGGACGCGCTCACTGTAGCGCTGGGGACTGCCCGGCGGCCACTAGCGCAGTGACTGGTTGAAGAATCGTATTGCGGCGTCCACTGCCTGCGCGTGGGTCTGCGCCTTCGGCACCGATGTGCTGCACAGGTCCTGCAGCCGCTGTTGTCCGGTCGGGGTGCATGCGGCGAGGAAATCGTAATGGCCGACACCGGGCAGCACCTGCAGTGCAGCGCCCGCAATCGCCGCACGCGCAGCCTCGCCATTGGTCTGTGGTGGCGCGACCGTGTCCGCTTGGCCCAGCACGACCGACACCGGCTGTTTCAGCGAGGAGAGCTGCTCGGGCGCAAAGGCCTGCACGATTGCCGGCGCCAGCAGGAACACCGCGCGCACGCCGGGAATGGCGCGTGCGTCGTTGGCGTGGGACATCCATGGCGATAGCTCGGGCGACGCCGCAGCGGCAACGCGCGCCTCCATCGTGTGCGTTGCCGCCTCCTGTTGGGGCCGGCAGACGCCGTCATCCGGATGTGCGGTACAGAAGTCCCGCAATCGCTGCAGGTCCGGTCGCGCACCGGCTGCCAGCAGCGCGGTGTAGCCACCGGCCGAGAAGCCGGCGACCCCCAGGCGCTCAGGATCGACATGCGGGCCCAGCACCGGATCAGCTTGCACGGCCGCCAGTGCGGCACGCAGGTCATCGGCGCGCAACCAGGTCAGAAGGCTGCCGGGCAGGGTCATGGTGTCAACGCCGTTGTTGCCTGGATGATCCACCGCAATCACCAGATATCCGGCCCGCGCCAGCGCCGTGCCCAGCCAACCCATCATGCGCGCGCTGCCGCCGTTGCCATGCGAGAGCAGCAGGGTCGGCAGGCGATCTCCCGCGACCGGCGCATCCTTGGCCGACCGGCCGACGTGGAACAGCGGCGCGTCGGGTGGACCGATGGTCAGCGCGCTTTCGCGGCTGCCGGCCTGTGCCGGATACCAGACCGTGTAGCGCAGCGCGTCGCGGTGCCCTGCGTCGCGCACGGCGGCGCTGGCCAGCGTCGTCGTGCCGTGGCGCTCGCCGGCGACGCCGCTTTCGCGGGCGGCGCCGGTGATTGTAAACGCCATCAGCATCGCTCCCAGCACAGCAGCGGTCATGCGCATCTTCAACTCCTTGTCAGTGGTGACGTTCTTCCACCGGCAGCCAGATCTCCACGCCGCCGTTGCCGCTGTGCTCGTCGAACCGGGCGTCGTAGCGCTCCAGGTCCGGCGCATCGGCAAGGCTCAGGTTGGACGCAGGGAGATAATGATCCAGCAACCAGAACCAGGTCGAGCGGATGGCCGAGATGTGTCCGCCGTGCCAAGCCACCAGGTAGCGGCGCGCCGGGATGTCCACGCGTCGCCAGTGCGCAGGCACGCTCGGCACCGTGCTTGCCGGTAGTGCCGCAATGTAGTCGAAGCCACCATCGTCATCACTGTTGCAGCACACGCCGAAGCTGACCGGTGCCGGCGTCGGCCACTCGCGGTTGAGCTGGGCCCATTGGCCCGGAATCGCGCCGCTGCTGTCGCGGGTATGCCGCATGCCGACGCCTGCCAGCTGGAACGCGGGCGTATCGAGCAGCCGGGGGGCTTCAATGCAGGCTGACGGGGCCTCGTCCAGGCGGATCGCCTGCACCAGCGTCAGCCCATCGGTGCCCTGTTCGCGTACCCGTTCCGGTGTCTGCCCGAACTGTTCGCTAAAGGCACGGGTGAAGGCAGCATGGGTGGTGTAGCCGGCCCCCAGCGCCACCTGCAGGATGTCGCCCGCGCCGTTGGCCAACCGCTGCGCGGCAGCGGTCAGGCGGCGCCCGCGAAGGTAGCGCACCACCGAGGTGCCGGTGCGGGCCTGGAACAGGCGTGACAGATGAAACGGCGACAGGCCGGCCGCAGCGGCGATGTCGGCCAGCGCCAATGGCTGGTCCGCATGGGTTTCGATGTACCACAACGCCTTGCCTGCCGCGCTCATCCTGCCGTTCCCCGCATCCAATGCCGGCACAGTAGCGGATCGGCAGGCGCGGCGTTTAGCAGTTCTTGCGCTGCCGGGGCTTTGCGTCTGCCTGCGTACCGGCAACAATGCGTGCTTCATGGACGTGATGGGGGGCAGGGAGATGCGATCGACGACGGGGGATGCCAGGCCAGCGGAGCCCGGCCGATGATCGAGATGATCGAAATGCTGCTTGCCCTCTGGGTACTTCCCAGTCTGTTGACCCTGGCGCTGATGCTGCTGATGTTGTTCGGCGCGCCACGGTGGCGCGGCAACCCCTGGGTGTACCGTGTCGGCTTCGCGTTGCTGGGTGGGTTTCTGACACCGACGTTGTTGGGGGCCGGTCACGGTGGGTTGCCGTGCGCGACTATCGGCGGGCTGGTGATGATACTGACGCAGCTGCAATGGATCGGCGATCTGCAGGTCGACTTCATGGGGATCGGGATTCGCAACAGGGGCATCTGGATCATGTCCACCCCCGCCTTGGTGGTGTTCGCCGCCATGATGTTCGTTCCGCTGCGAACGGCACGGCCGGCCCGATTCGGCTTTGGCGACGACGCCAACGGCTAGCCGCTGTGTGCGGGGTGGGGCGTGGGTCTGCATTGCCACCCATGCATGGCGTGGATCTACGGATGAGTCCTGGCAGGGGCCAACCTTGGTTGGCGCATCAAGCTGTCGTACTGACGTCATGCCTCCTTCACACATCGCGCCGAGACTGCGCGCCTTGTCCAGGCCTGTTGTGTGCGCACAGGTGCTGGCCCTGTCGCGCCCTCCCGGAGCCCTGCCGTGCATCGTTCGAAGCTTTCGCGTTCCATCCTCCTTGCCCTTTGCATGGCCAGCGCAGGAGGCGCGATTGCAGCGGAGGCCGATGCGGTCGATGCCGCCGGCGGCAGCCGCGCCGTGCCCACCCAGCTCGATGCGATGCTGGTCACCGGTACCCGCGCGTCCAACCGCACCCAGTTCGAAACGCTGGCGCCGGTGGACGTGTTCACCAAGGAAGACATCAGGTCCGTTGAATCCACCGACCTGAAGGACGTGCTGGCCCAGCTGGTGCCGTCGTTCGTGGTGCAGCGCCTGCCGATGGCGGACGGCCAGGTGTTCGTGCGTCCGGCCACGCTGCGTGGCCTGTCGCCGGACCAGACCCTGGTGCTGGTCAACGGTCGCCGCTTCCATCGCAGCGCGCTGCTCGGCAACCGCGGTGCGCAGGCCGCTGATCTGGCACAGATTCCCACCAGTGCGATCAAGCGCATCGAAGTGCTGCGCGATGGTGCGTCGGCGCAGTATGGACCGGCCAGCCTTTCGTAGACATCCGGTTGCCATAATTGATGGCAATGACCGAGGTGTTTATGGGCAACAGCAAGCAGTACACGGATGAGTTCCGGGCAGAGGCGGTGAAGCAGGTGATCGAGC
>NZ_JBAWUK010000069.1:0-17488 GCF_037079935.1 Stenotrophomonas maltophilia group sp. Smal12
GGGTCGGATCCAATTCTGACTATCGATATCTGACAGATGTGCCGACCAACGGTCGGCACCCACCAACAGCGCGCGGAATCTGTCAGAGGTGGGGCGGTGTGGGTGGGCAGGACCGTTGGCGCCATGGATGGCGCCATCGAGCCCCCATGGATGGGTTTACGGCGTGTCCTGACCACCCACACCGCCCCGCCATCCCACGGAATGCCGCTCTTGATCTTGCTTCGGCTTCGGCCTCTGCAGGTGCAGGGCGCAGCCCTGCCGAAAACTACCCTCAGCCGTCGCCCTGGATGCCGCCGGGCGCCTGCGCCGGGTCACGCCAGCGGCGCACCGTGCGCTGGAAGAACAGGTTGTTCGGCAACTGCAGCACCGTGCCTTCGTGGCCGTCGCCGGTTTCCTGCAGTGTGGTGTAGATCAGGTTCACGTCGATCACCCGGCCTTTCAGGCCCGGCTTCTCGCCGTTCTCCAGCACTTCGATGTAGTCATGCAGGCGGAACGGGCGAGTGGTGAAGATCAGCAACGTGCAGAAGATGTTGGAGAGCACGCTCCAGGCCGCGAAGAAGGCCACTGCGCCCACGGCGGCGAAGCCGGTGAACGCGGTCCACAGCACTGAAGGCTTCGCGCCGAGCAGGCTGAGGATATACAGCAGGGCGCTGAAATAGACCACGAAACTGGTGATCCGGCGCGCGCCCATCACCATTTCAGGTGGCAGCGTGTAGTGCTCGGCAAAGCGCCGGATCAGGCGACGGGCCAGTACCCGCAGCAGCCAGGCGACCAGCAGCACCAGCACGATCTGCAGGGCCACGCCCGCGTAGTTCAGCCATGGGTGGCTCCAGGCCGGCAGGTGATCCTTCAGCGACAACATCATGGGGGCGAAAACAGGTGGCGGGAACGGCCTCGATGTTACCCGGCGCGTGCCGGGGTTTCGACCATCGGCGACCACGCCAGGCAGACCAGCTCCTGTCGATGCTGCTGCAGGCAGGCGCGGCCGTTGTCGGGGCACAACCGCAAGGACAGGCCCGATGCCTGCAGCACGACGCAAGCGACGATTACCAGCAGGGCGGCGCAGGACGAGCTGGACATGGCGGAACTCCCTGGAGGTGTTTTCTCGAATGACCTTCCATGGATGCAGCCATCGTCGAAAAGGTTGCATGGCCTTGATCGGCGATCGGCTCTAAACCTTTTTCCGGGGCGCCGCATCCAAGCGATATGCTCGACACCACCATGCCAGCGCCGCCTGCCGCCCACGCCCCTGTCGACGAACCCGCCCTGGTGCGGGCGGCCGCCGCCGGTGACACTGCGGCCTACGAACTGCTGTACCGGCGCCATGCGCCGCGCGTGTTCGCCGTACTGTGGCGCCTGTGCGGGGGCCAGCAGGCGCGTGCCGAGGATGCCCTGCAGGAAGCGTTCCTGCAGGCATGGAAGGCGCTGCCGGGGTTCCGGTTCGAAAGCAGCCTGTCGACCTGGTTGCACCGGTTGGGCGTCAACGCTGCACTGATGGAACTGCGCGGGCGCGCCGCCGGGCAGGACCACGACAGTCTGGAGGAGGTCGACGGCGGCCTGCAGGAGCTGGCGGTGCACGACCGTTGTGCCGGTACCGAGCGCGACCTGGAGCGCGCACTCGCGACGCTGCCTCCGAGGGCGCGTGCGGTACTGGTACTGCACGACATCGAAGGCTGGAAGCACCAGGAAATCGCCGAGCAGCTGCAGATGGCCGTCGGCAGTTCAAAGGCACAGCTGCATCGTGCGCGCGGCCTGCTGCGCGCACGGCTGGGAGACATGACATGAGTACACACGAACACGATTGCGATCACGATCTGCTGGCCCGGCTGCGCGCGCTGCCGAACGAGCGCGATGTACCGGCCGATGGCTGGGCACGCCTGTCCGCGCGGCTGCCGCCGCGTGAACCAGAGGCAGCACCTGCGCCAACGGGCAACGTGGTGGCCCTGGCAACGCGTTCGCGGCGCCGCGGGTGGTTGCCGGCCGGCGCTGCCCTGGCTGCCAGCCTGGCGATCTACGCCGTGGCCCCTTGGCGGCATGCGCAGCCGGATATACCGGTGCCGTCCGCGCTGCAGTTGCAGGCTGCGGCGATGACCGAGCAGTACCGGCAGGCGGTGGCCTCGCTGCCCGCAGGCCGGGCACCGGAATGGCAGCCGGCGCTGCACGAACTGGATGAAAGCGCGGCACAGATCCAGGCCGCGCTGGCGCAGGACCCACGTGCGCCTCACCTGCTTGGTCAGCTCAAGCGTACCTATGCGCTGCGGCTGGAACTGACCCGGCAGGCGGCCTATGCCGCCGAGTCCGGCCTGACGACCTGAGGAGACCCCCGATGACACGAACCCTGATGACCTGCTGCGCCGCGCTGTTGCTGCTGCCCGCGGTGGCCCTGGCTGACACCCGGATCGACGAACGCCACAACCTGGCCGCCGGCGGCCGCATCGAACTGAGCAACGTGGCCGGCAAGGTGACCGTGCGTGGCTGGGACCGCAACGACGTGCAGCTCACCGGTACGCTCAGTGATGGCCTGCAGCTGCGCCAGGAAAAGAGTGCCAACCGCGTCCGCTGGGAGATCGAGTATCCGCGTCGCAGCAACAACGGCGGCGCAACGCTGGTGCTGAACGTGCCGCGCTCGGTGGAACTGCTGCTGAGCACGGTCAGTGCCAGCCAGGACATCAGTGGCATCGACGTGCGCCGCCTGCAGGCCGACACCGTCAGCGGCAGCCTCAGCGCCTCCGGTCGCAGCGGCGACAGCAAGCTCAATACGGTCAGTGGCGGTGTCAGCGCGCGCCTGCAGACCCCGAAGCTGGATGTGAACACGGTCAGCGGCCGCATCGAAGCCGGTGGCGGCGTGTCCGGTGACATCGGTGCACAGACGGTATCCGGCCGGGTCGAGGTCGATGCCGGGCGGGTGCAGCGGCTGGCGGTGGAAACCGTATCGGGCAGCATTGACCTGTCGGCTGCCGGGCTGGTGCCGGGTGGCCGGATCAATGTCGAATCGGTGAGTGCGTCGGTCAACCTGCGCCTGCCGCGCGCCGTCTCGGCGCAGCTGTCGGTGAACAGCTTCAGCGGGTCGATCAACAGCGATGCTGGCCAGGTGGAGCGGCCGCGCTACGGCCCCGGCAGCCATCTTGATACGCGGCTGGGCAGCGGCGACGGTGATATCCGCATCCAGTCGCATTCGGGCAGTGTTCGGGTAAGCCTGGATCGCTGAGCGCGATCCGGCAGGCCGCGGCGGCAGCGCCGCCGCGGTCGCTACTGGGTCAGCTGGCTTTCTTCAGCGCCCAGGTGGTGCCGAGGACTTCGATCTTGCCACCGGCCTTGCGGAACGCTGCCAGGTCCGAAGCGATCGAATCGCTGCTGACCACGGTGCTGGCGGCCGCGCCCTTGCGTTCGCTGCGGATGCTGTTGCTGGCCTTCGCGGGGGTCTTTGCCTTGCGGGGCATGGTTGCTCCTGTCAGGTGGAAGGGGAGGAAAGCGCCCAGGCATCAGCCTGGCGCAGGTAGTCCTGCCGCTCGCGGCGGCAGTCACTGCCGCCCATCGAGAACTGGCGGCAGATCGCCGGGCGCTGCGAATAGATCGTGCAGCGCAGGTGATAGGGATCGATCGCCGCACACCAGCCTTCCTCGTTGCGCGCCATCACGGCACGGCCGTGGGTGTCGCGTGACAGGAACTGGCCGGGCACGTGGTCGCCGGACTGCAGCAACACGGGCAGCCGGCAACAGACCGCGTCACAACGGCGGCAGTCGATGGGTGCATGTGCTGCGTCAGGTTGTAAGGCCTCAGGGGCCTGGCGGGTGCCCAAAGCGGGTCTCGATGGCGGCTCCGGTGGTACGCGGACCATGAACGAGCCAGGAAGGCATGGCCGCTAGGCCCGCAGGGCGGGCCAGGCTGCACCGTGGACACACACCGGCGTGGACGGTGGAAGGTACAGCAGGGTTCTAGCCGACCAAGAGTAACTTGGATCGCGTAACGTTTTGTTAATCCTGGCTGGCTGCCGCCAGCGCAAGGCCCTGGACCACGCCCAGCGAGGGCTCGCCGTGGACCATGCGGGCGCCCGGGAAGGCCTCCGCAACGGCTTGGCGCAGATACCCGGCGCGGGACATGCCGCCGGTCAGGAACACCGCGTCCGGGTCGCCGCCGATGTCGCTGCGGACCTGGGCCAGCAGCTCCCGGAGCTGCTCCAGATAACCATGGGCGGCTGCGGCCAGGCCGTCGGCGCTGCTGTCGGCATGCAGGTCGCGGGCGATGTAGTCCAGCGTGCTGCGATGTTCGCTGGCGGCGCTGAGGGCGATCTTGGCGCGCTCGACATCGCGGTACAGGCGGGCGGTATTGCCGGTGTCCTGCAGGGCCTGCAGGCGCGCGCCCCACGGATTGTCGACATGGTCATACTTGTGCTGGCGGAAGTCGCGCTGGCGGGTCATGTCCTGCACGGTGGCCGCTTCTACGTAGTGGTGGGCGGGCACGCGGGTGATGCCGCGGCCGAACAGCGGCATGTAGCTGGACAGGCTAAGCGCCAGGTCGATGTCGGTACCGCCGCGGGCGATGCCCCAGGCGCGGTGGATGCGCGGGGCGTCGTCGCCGCCGACTTCGGCGTGGGCGATATCGGTGGTACCGCCGCCGATGTCGACGATCACGGCCTGGTGCCGTTCGCGGCTTTCGGCGTGATAGTGCATGGCCGCCGCAGCCGGTTCCTCGAGGAAATCGATCTGGTCGAAACCGGCCTGGCTGGCGGCTTCGCGCAGGATGTCCAGCGCCTGGTCATTGCCGGCCGCACCGATCGAGCTGCGGAACTGCACCGGACGCCCGAGCAGGGCCGCTCGCAGCGGCTGGCCGAGCTGGGCGCTGGCGGTCAGGCGGATGTGCTCGAGGATGTGCGCGGCGATGCCGGTGATGGTCTGCTTGGCGCGTGGGTGCAGGTTGTAGCCGAGCATCGATTTCGGGCTCTGCACCAGGTTGCCTTCGTGTTCCTCGAAATAGGCTTCCAGCGCTTCGTCACCGTAGACCGCATTCTGCAGCAGGTCGCTGGCACTGCGTTCCTTGCCGGCACGGGCTTCCATCCATTCCCGGCGCAGCGCGCGCAGGGCTTCGCGGCGCAGCGCCTGCGGCGTGCGTTCCTGGCCGGCGGCGCGCGCCGCACGCGCAGCGCTGTCGATCATCTGCTGCAGCTGGTGCTCCTGGCCGTCATCGAGCTGGAAGTCATCCGGGTCGGGAACCACGCCGGGGAAGTACACGCTGGTCCGGAACTGCTCGGCGTCGCCGAAGCGGATCGGCAGCAGCTTCCCTTCATGCACGATGGCGGCGGCGGAGTTGCTGGTACCGAAGTCGATGCCGAGGCGCATGGGGAGTTCCGGGGGCGATCAGGGGCCGCGCACTCTGCTGCAGTTCGCCGCCGACTGCAAGGTCCCGCGGTTTCCTGTTCCGGGCCGGGTCAAGGAGGTCGCGGCGTACTGCCCGGAAAAGGCCAGGGGAGCCGGGCGGTTACAATGGCGGCTGTTGATTCACTTTGAGGTACTTGCTGATGTCTTCTGCCCCCGCCTGCCCGCAGTGCACCCTGGAAAACACCTACGCCGATGGCGCGCTGTGGATCTGCGCCGACTGCGGCTTCGAATGGACCGCCGAGGAAAGTGCCGGTTCGACCCTGGTCGTGCGTGACAGCAACGGCAATACCCTGCAGGCCGGTGACACCGTCACCGTGATCAAGGACCTGAAGGTGAAGGGCTCCTCGATCCCGCTCAAGCAGGGCACCGTGATCCGCAACATCCGCTTGGTCGAGGACGATGCCGAGCACATCGAAGGCAATTCGGACAAGATCAAGGGCCTGGTCCTGAAGACCTGCTTCCTCAAGAAGGCCTGACCGGCCTTCAGCGCCTGGCCTGCTGCCGTGCGCGCCAGCGGGCCAGGCTGTCCAGCTTGGCCTGGTAGCGCGCCTGCTGCGGCGCCCCGCCCAGTTCCTGTGCACGCAGCAGCTCACGAGCAGCGTGCTTGAGCTGGCCCGCCAGGAAATAGACCCGCGCCAGCCCGAAGTGGAACTGGTGCGCGGTGTCGTACAGGCGCACGGCCTGCCGGTAATAGCGGATCGCCTGCTGCAGTTGCCCGGCGCGTTCGGCCTCGGCACCGAGCATGTACTGCGCGAACGGGTCTTCGCGCTGCACCGATTGCAGCCGCTGCTCCAGTGCTTGGGCCTGCGCAATCATGCCGAGCTTGCGGTAGAGGGCGCTGGCGTTGGTGAGTGCAGCATCCTGGCGGCCGTCCAGTCGCAGCGCCCTTTCCAGTGCCCGTCGCGCGGCGGCGGTATCGCCCGTGCGATTTTCCAGCACGCCCAGGTTGTTCCAGGTGGCAGCGAAGCTGTCGTCCTGCGCCAGCGCGGTATCGAAGAAGGTACGTGCGCCCGCCAGGTCGCCGCTGGCCATGCGTTCGGCACCGCGATTGTTGTAGAAGTGCGCCAACGCCCGCGCCTGGCTGATCGGCAGCGGCCCTCGGCGGTCGTACAGCACATTGCGATCCAGATCGACGGTGGCGAAGCGGCCGGCGAAGCCGACCCCGGCATTGACGTGGCCTACGCTGTAGACCAGGCCCTGGGCCTGGTCCTGGTACCACGACACCACCTGGCCGACCTCCTGCACGCGCGCCTGGATGCCGGCTTCGCGTGCCAGCGCGACGAACATCAGGGTAAAGGCCAGGCAGTTGGCGCGTCGCTGCTGCCAGATCTCGCTGACGGTAAGGGTCGCGTCGGCGTCGTACTGCAGGTCCATGCCATGGCGGTCGAAGATCATCTCCACCAGCGCCTGCAGGCGCTGCTCGCGCGAATAGCTGCGACGGGTCACCTGGGTGTGCAGCATATCGAGCATGGCCGGTGGAATCGCGAACACCTGCTGCGGCGTCGGAATCGTCGACGCGGCGGTGCTGGCAGTGAGCGCAGGGGCTTCGTTCGCGTCAGGGTTCAGGGCGATCGCGGAGGGTGCCGCCAATGCGGCCAGTGCGAGTAGAACGGATCGGGCGGCAGGACGGTACATGACGGCTCCCGGCAGCGGCGGGCGCTCCCGCCTGAGGCGAGTGTAGACTTGTGCGCGCACCCCTGCAGTGACCGCTGGTCGGTCCGCGCGTTCATCCACAGCCGGTGTGGACCAGCGCTCGACAAAGCTGTGGACAACCGCGTTGGGGTCCCGTGCGAAGGGCGTTGTGAGGGTGTGGTGAAAAAATGGCCAGCTTGCCCGCCACCGGCGCAGGCGGGATGATCCGGTCATGGACTTCTCCCCGCTGACGCTCGCTCCGGCGCAGTGGCAGGCGCTGCAGGACAGCTATGCGACGCCACCACGTGCCTACCATCACTTCGGCCACGTGCGTGCGGTGCTGCAGCACTGCCAGGAGGTTGCCGACGGTCCAGGCTGGCAGCAGCCGGCCGAGGTCTACCTGGCCGCGCTCTACCACGATGCGATCTATGTGGCGGGGCGAAAGGACAACGAGGCGCGTTCGGCGCAGCTGGCCCTGCAGGCGATCGCGCAGGCACCGGAACTTGCCACGGTCGACGCGGCCCGGGTCGAGCAGCTGATCCTGCTGACTGCCCGCCATGGCGAGCTCGGCCCGGACGATGTCGATGCCGAGGCCGCGTTGTTCCTGGACTGCGACATGGCGATCCTGGCCGCGCCGGAACCGGTGTTCAGCGCCTATGACCGCGGCGTGGCCGAAGAGTACAAGGGCGTGGTGCCGGGCTTCCTGTATCGCGCCGGCCGCCGCCGTTTCCTGCAGGGCCTGCTGCGTGCACCGCGCATCTTCCTCAGCGAATTCTTCCACCAGCGACTCGATGCGGCCGCGCGCGACAACCTGCGCCGGCAGCTGGGCCACTGAACCAGCCCGGTACACTGGGGCCTGTTTCCACCGATTGCCGCTTCCAACCGTGTCTGTCCCTGATCCCGATCCCCGCCCGTTGCCGCCGGAAGAGCCCGGTCCGAACGAATGCTGCGGCAGCGGTTGCCCGCTGTGCGTGCTGGACCTGTATGCCGACGAGCTGCAGCGCTATCGCAAGGCGTTGGCCGAATGGCTGGCGCGGCACCCGGAGGCGTCCGCATGAGCCGCGCGCGCCCAGCGGCACTGCTGGCGCTGGCGGCGCTGCTGCTGTTCGTGGCCACCGCGCTGTGGACCCAGTTCGCACGCACCGATCTGGACTGGGTGCGGGCCACGCTCAGCCTCTACCTGCACGGGCCGTGGGGGCTGGCATTGCGCGCGGCCTACTGCCTGCTGGCATTGGCGATCGCCCTGCTCGGCATCAGCCTCTACCGGGGCAGCATCGGCCCGCGGCGCAGCGCGGCGGCGCCGCTGCTGTTCACTGTCTCGGCACTGGGCCTGGCCACGGTCGCCATCGGTGACAGCTGGCTGCCGGAAGCGACGCCGCTGCTGGCACCGTTCATCCATGGGCTGGCGGCCAACACCGCGTTCCTGTGTGCCAGCGTCGGCATGCTGCTGCAGGCCTGGTACCTGCGCCGCGAACCGGGTTGGCAGTCCGCCGCAGGCCTGCTGTGGGGCTGGGCCTGGCTGGCGTTCGTACTGTTGTGGCTGCATGTGCTGTGGCGTGGCGGGCCGCCGCGCGGGTTGGGGCAGAAGGTCGTGATCGTGGTGATCGTAGGCTGGCTGCTGTACCTGGCGCTGGCACTGTACCGGCGCAGTCGGCGTACCACGGCCGACTGAATCGCCAACGGCCTGCACCGGTACGTGCCGTGCACGCGGTGGCGGCGTATCGTGTGCGCATTCCATCGGGGATGCGATATGAAGCGTGCAGGGCTGGGCAGGGCAATGGGTGTGGTTCTGGCGCTGGCGGCGCTGCCGGCAATGGCGGCGGCCAACGTGCAGCAGTTCAGCCACGGGCGGTTCGAGCAGATTCCGGTGCACATGCCGGCCGGCACGCCGCAGCGGGTGGTGATCTGGTTCCACGAGCCCACCCCAGGGGGTGACACCAGCCGCCTGCCGATCGAAGCCCTGCGTGCCGACGGCGCCATGGTTGCCGCTGTGGACATCGCGCACCTGCGCGGGGTGCTCAAGCGCGAGGGTGATCCGACCTGCTCGTTCGGCGCCGGTGACGTCGAGAACTTCTCGCGCTGGCTGCAGGCGTCCCTGCATCTGCCCGGCTACCACCTGCCGCTGGTCGGCGGTGACGGCGAGGGTGCCGAGATGGCCTATTCGCTCGCGGCGCAGGCCGACACCCAGGTGTTTGCCGGCCTGCTGACCACCGGCTTCTGCCCGGACCACAACCATGAGCGCATGGTCTGCGGCGATGGTGTGAAGCACAACACGCTGCAGCCCGCCGAACTGAATTTTCCGTGGTTGAGTGCCGCTGGCGATCACGGCTGCAAGGTGGGCGAGGCCAGCCAGTTCGTGCAGCAGGTG
This sequence comes from Stenotrophomonas maltophilia group sp. Smal12, assembly GCF_037079935.1. Lineage (NCBI taxonomy): Bacteria > Pseudomonadati > Pseudomonadota > Gammaproteobacteria > Lysobacterales > Lysobacteraceae > Stenotrophomonas > Stenotrophomonas maltophilia group sp. Smal12. Next base: position 9,376 of record NZ_JBAWUK010000069.1, read on the forward strand.
GCGATGGCGCGCGAATTCAAGCGCACCGCGCGCGGTGATGCGTCGCCGGGTCTGGTCGCCGCGGCGCGCGTGATCGGTGCGCAGGCAGGTGTCAGCCTGGCACCGCCACCGGCAGCGCTGAAGGACCTGCCGATAGTGGAAGTGCCGGCGAGTGGCAACGGTGACACGCTGGCCGTGTTCGTGTCCGGCGATGGCGGCTGGGCCGGCCTGGACAAGGACGTGGCGTCGTCGCTCAACGAGCACGGCGTGGCCGTGGTCGGCATCGACTCGCTGCGCTACTTCTGGAGCGAGCGCACGCCGAAGGGCTTCGCCGCTGACCTGCAGAAGATCATCGACCACTACCGCCAGCAGTGGCACCGCGACAAGGTAATGCTGATCGGCTTCTCGCAGGGTGCCGACGTGCTGCCGGCGACCATCAACCAGCTCGACGCCGATACCCGCGCAGCGTTGGATCGTATCGTGCTGCTGTCGGTGGGCAGGAAGGCCGACTTCGAGTTCCACGTCAGCAACTGGCTGGGCGGTGGCGGCGATGGCCTGCCGATCGCACCGGAGGTGGCCAGGCTGCCGGCGGAAAAAACCCTGTGCGTATACGGCGACAAGGACGAGGACGCACTGTGCCCGGACCTGCCGGCCAATGACGGCGTGAAGCGGGTGAAGCTGCCGGGCGACCACCATTTCGGCGGTGACTATGATCGGCTGGCCGAGGTGATCCTCAAGGGCGGGGCGTAGCGCCGGGCCACGCTGGCCAGCGTGCTGGAAAATGCCGACCTTGGTCGGCGCTGGCGTGTCGACCAAGGTCGACACCTGCCGGGTGGTGCGGGTCGTCAGTTGCGCCGCGGGTCCAGAGAGATCAGGCGCGTGGCGTCCAGCAGCGCCGCCGGCAGGTGCATGCCGCCAGGCGCGGCGAGATAGCGTGGCCGCCACTGCGGATCGAACTTCGACTTGAAGCGGCGCAGGCCACTGAACCCGTAGAAACGTTCGCCATGCCGCGCCAGCAGGCCGGCCAGCCGGTTCCAGCGGCCAGCCAGACGATGCTGTGCCAGCCCGGAAAGCGGCGCCATGCCCAGCGAGAAACGTGCATAGCCCTGTGCGCGGCCCCACAGGAACAGCTCGATGAAGAGGAAGTCCATCGTGCCCTTCGGTGCTTCGCTGACGTGGCGCATCAGGTCCACCGACAGCTCGGCGCCTGCCGGTGCCTGCCACAGGTTGGCGAAGGCCACGATCTGGCCTTCGGCCTCGACCAGCGCCACCGGGAAGCGCACCAGGTAATCCGGGTCGTAGCTGCCGAGCGAGAAGCCCTTTTCGTCGCCGGCCTTGTCTTCCAGCCATGCGTTGGAGATCGCGTGCAGGCGCGGCAGCAGGCTGGGAACTTCCTCCACGGGCGCCACGCGGAAGGACAGGCCACCCCGCTTGCCCCGGTTCCAGGCCTGGCGCAGGTCGGCGCGCTCGCGCCCTTCCAGGCCGAAATCATGCAGCGGCACCATCGCTTCTTCGCCCAGCTTGACCAGCCCCAGGCCGAGGTCAAGGTAGGTCTGCCAGTAGGACTCGCCGACCTGGTAGAAGACGGGGCGCAGGCCGAGGCGGTCGGCTTCCTCGCGGAAGCGCCAGATCAATGCGCGGGCGACGTCCGGCGGGCCGACCGGGTCGCCCATCGCGATCAGCGAACCTCCATAGCGCTGCATCATCACGAAGCCCAGTTTCGCTTCATCGCGCAGCACTGCCTTGTCAGCGGTCAGCACCAGGCAGGCCTGGGTATCGGTGGCGCCGGCCAATACCGGCGCCAGTGATTGCAGCGTGGCCTCGTCGGCGGCCGGCAGCGGGCTGCGGGTGCTGTGCAGCAGCCGCGCCAGGCCGAACATCACCAGCGCGATGGCCACCACCAGCAACGCGCGCAACGCGCGCGGTGCGTTGCCGGAGACCGCGAACTGCCACCACAGCTCGTTCTGGTATTCGACATGGCTGTAGGTGAAGAACAGCAGCCAGGTCACTGCCACCAGCACCAGGCCCAGGTTACGCAGCCACGGCCACGACCAGGCTTCATCCAGCAGCGCACCCTGGCGGTAGAACTCGCGGCGCGCGGCCCACAGCGCCATCGCCACCAGCACCGCCGAGACGGCGATCAACGGTTGGCCACCGCGCAGCCACAGCGGCAGCGGGGTGACCACGCACACCGCCATCGCCAGCATCCACGCCGCGTGGCTGCGCCGGGCCAGGCCCTGTCCGATCAGCAGCAGCGCGACACCACTGAGGCTGCCGATCAGGTGCGAGGTTTCCAGGATCGGCAGCGAGGCGTTCACCAGGTGCCGGCGTGGCGTGGGCAGCGTGCCATCGATGACCAGCGCGGCGCCGATGCTGAACACCGCCAGCGCGATGATCTGCGGCAACCACGGGCGCAGTGCGTTCCAGCCGGCGCGGGTTGCCCCGGCACTGGCCTGCAGCGGCTGGCGCAGCGCGGGCGCAAGGGCGAGCAACGTGGCCAGCACCAGCGGTAGTACGTAATAGGTCACGCGGTAGATCAACGCGGCCGCCAGCACCGCCGCCGGTGCCACCTGGGGCAACAGCTTCAACAGGCTCCATTCGAACACGCCCAGGCCGGCCGGCACGGTCGAGACCAGGCCGGCCAGTACCGCGACGAGGTACAGGCCGACGAAGCCGGGCAGGCCGGTGGGTGTCGAGTCCGGCAGCAGCACATAGAACGCGGCGCTGGCCAGCACCAGCTCGATCACGCTGAGCACGGTGACGCCGAGCATGGTGCGGCGGTCGGGTAGCCACAGCGCATGGCCGAACACGCTGAACTGCCGTCCATCGCGACCGACCAGCAGCACGGTACCCAGATAGGCGAGCAGGGCGACGATGCCGACGATGCGCACGGCATCGGGATTCAGTGGCAATGCCAACGCCGCTGCTGCCGGTTCCATGCAGAGCGCCACGCTGATCAACAGCCACGCACCGAATACGAAACCGAGCGTGCTCATCAGCACCACCTGGCCGATCTGCGCCAGATCCAGGCCGGCGCTGCGGTAGCCACGCAGGCGCACTGCGCCGCCGGTCAGCGCGGCAAAGCCCACGGTCTGGCCCAGTGTATGCGCAAGGAAGGCGGTGATGCCGATGCGTGCCGGATGCACGCGGATGCCGCTGCGGCGCAGGCCGATGGCATCGAAGCCGATCAGGCAGGCGTAGCTGGCCAGGCCGAGCATCACGGTGAGCGTGATCTGCAGGCCACTGAGCTGGCGGAATGCCTGGCGGATGGCGCGGTAGCCGTGCTCATCGAATTCATTGGCCAGGCCATGCAGGGCCAGCGACAGGATCAGCAGGGGAACGACAATGGTGAGGACCCGCTTCCATGCCGGGGTGGAGGAAGCGGCGGCGGGGTTGGTGGCTGCGGTCATCGGCGCAAGGGTGCGTCAGGAGGGGCGAGTGCGGTGTCAACGCGGGGCGTGGCGCATCGTGCGCCTGTCACCGCCATTTGACCAGCGGATGTGTCGGAGCCCGGTAGTGACGTCTCGCGCGGGGGACCCGTGCACCCACCGTTGACCGGATTGGAGGACAATGCGGGCCTGATCACCCGCAGGAGCCACGCCCATGATGGAGCGTTACGACGTCGGACCGCGCATGTCCGAAATGACCGTGTACAACAAGGTCGCCTACCTCTCCGGCCAGATTCCGGAAGACACCAGCCAGGACATCACCGGCCAGACCCGGCAGGTGCTGGCGGAGATCGACAAGCTGCTGGCGCTGGTCGCCAGCGATCGCCAGCACGTGCTGCGTGCGGAAGTGTTCCTGGCCGACATCGCCGACTTCGACGGCATGAACAAGGCGTGGGACGAATGGGTGGTCGAGGGCGCGACCCCGGCCCGCGCAACCTTCGAAGCCAAGCTCGCCCACGCCGAGTGGAAGGTCGAGATCGTGGTGACGGCAGCGGTGCCGTAACTGCGGGATGGGGGCAGGTCCCTTTCCTGCGGAAAGGGATCTGACCCCTGTTACAGGGGCAGCAGCTCGATGCAGTCCACCGGGCACGGCGGGATGCACAGCTCGCAGCCGGTGCACAGGTCGGCAATGACCGTGTGCATGTACTTGGCGCCGCCGACGATGGCGTCCACCGGGCAGGCCTGGATGCACTTGGTGCAGCCGATGCAGTCGGCTTCGACGATCAACGCCACTTGGGCCGCCTTGTGCTCGCCGCGCGAACGATCGAACGGAATCGCCGGTACGCCCAGCACCTGCGCCAACGCCCGTGCACCGGCGTCGCCACCCGGCGGGCAGCGGTCCACACCCGCCTCGCCACGTGCCATTGCCTGCGCGTACGGGCGGCAGCCGTCATAGCCGCATTGCCCGCATTGGGTCTGCGGCAGCAGGCGGTCGAGGCGTTCGGTCAGGGGCGGGATCAGGCTCATGCGTGGCGGAGGCTGCGCGTTGGGTTATTTCAGGGGCTTGCCGCGGAACCAGCGCTCGTGGGCCAGCGCCAGCATCGGCCTGTCTTCGGAACTGTCACCGTAGGCATGGATGCGCACGTAGCGCGACAGATCGAACTGGCGGCGGATGTGCTCGACCTTGCGCGGGCCGCAGTCGCCGTCGGCATAGCGACCGGTCAGGCGGCCGTCGCGGCTTTCCAGCCGGTTGCAGATCAGCTGCAGGCCCAACTGTTCGCACCAGGGCTTCAGGTACAGGTCCAGCGAGCCGGACACGATCACGACGGTGTGCTGCTGTTCCTTGTGCCAACGGATCTGCTCCAGCATTTCCGGGCGCACCACGTCGGGCAGGAACTCGCGCGAGAAGCCTGCGGCCAGCGTGGCGATGTCATCGCTGTGGCGGTCACTGAAGGTCAGGCGGGTGACGCGGGCGCGGATGCGTTCGGCCGAGATCAGCTTCAGCCTGTACGCGGCCAGCCACGGCCCGACTTTCCACCATGCCTGTGCCAGCTGTTCGGCGGTGGCCACGCGGCGCAGGAAGCGGCCATAGGTATCGCAGGTGGTCACGGTGTGGTCGAAGTCGAACAGCGCCAGTTCCATTGCGTTGCTTCCCATCGCGTTGCGTCCCGGGGCCGGAGCTGCCGGCGGGCGTGGACGTAACCACGCCCGCTGCAGGCATCAGCGGACCGGCATGCCCGGCTGCGCGCCGCTGTCGGCGTCCAGCAGCGCCAGTGCGCCACCGTCGAAGCCGGCCGACAGGATCATGCCTTCGCTCAGGCCGAAGCGCATCTTGCGCGGGGCCAGGTTGGCGATGAACACCACGCTGCGGCCCACCAGCTTCTCCGGTTCGCCGTAGCTGCCACGGATGCCGGAGAAGATCTGGCGCTTGCCCAGCTCGCCGGCGTCCAGTTCGAAGCGCAGCAGCTTGTCCGAACCTTCCACGAACTCGCAGACCAGCACCTTGCCGATGCGCAGGTCGAGCTTGGCGAAATCGTCGATGCCGATGTAGGCCGGGGCGTCGGCGCTCTTTGCTTCGTCCTTGGCCGGGGCCGGAGCCGGGGCGGCCGGCTTGGCGGCGGGGGCAGCGGCAGCCGCCGGCTGCAGGGTGTCCTTGGAGGCGTCGATCATGGCGTCAATCTTCTTCGGGTCAATACGGGTGAACAGCGGGGTGTACTCGGTGATGCGGTGTCCCAGCAGCGGTTGCGCCAGCTCGGTCCAGTCATTCACCGGCGCGGCGAGGAAGGCCTCGGCCTGCGCGGCGGTGGCCGGCAGCACCGGCTTCAGGGCGGTGACCAGCACGCGGAACAGGTTCAGGCCCTGGCTGCACACGGCCTGCAGCTGCGCATCGGCGCCTTCCTGCTTGGCGATGACCCACGGCTTGACGTCGTCGATGTAGCGGTTGGCTTCGTCGGCCAGGGTCATGGTCAAGCGGATCGCCGCGGCCGGGTCGTTGCGCTCGTAGGCTTCACGGATCGGCGCCAGGCCATCCACGAAGCGCTGGTACTGCGCCGCATCGGGGAGCTGCGCGGCCAGCTGGCCGTCGAAGCGCTTGCTGATGAAGCCGGCGCAGCGGCTGGCCAGGTTGACGAACTTGCCGACCAGGTCGGCGTTGACGCGGGCGATGAAGTCACCCAGGTTCAGGTCGAGATCGTCGACGCCACCGCCGGACTTGGCGGCGTAGTAGTAGCGCAGCGCTTCCGGCTCCAGGCCAGCATCGAGGAAGGTACGGGCCATCACGAAGGTGCCGCGCGACTTGCTCATCTTGGCGCCGTCCACGGTCAGGTAGCCGTTGACGTGCAGGCGGGTCGGCGCGCGGTGGCCGGTTCCGTGCAGCACCGCCGGCCAGAACAGCCCGTGGAAGTTGACGATGTCCTTGCCGATGAAGTGGTGCAGTTCGGTGGCGGTGCCGGCACGCAGGTGCGCTTCGAAGTCCTCACCGATCCTGCCGCACAGGGTCTGGAAGCTGGACAGGTAGCCGATCGGTGCGTCCAGCCAGACATAGAAGTACTTGCCCGGCTGGCCGGGAATCTGGAAACCGAAGTACGGCGCATCGCGCGAGATGTCCCACGCGCGCAGGCCGCCTTCGGCATTGAGCCACTCGCCCAGCTTGGCCTTCACGCCCGGCAGGGCGACATCGCCGGCCAGCCACTCGCGCAGGAACGCATCGAAGTGGCCCACCTCGAAGAAGAAGTGCTCCGAATCGCGCATTTCCGGCGTGGCGCCGGAGATGACCGAACGCGGCTCCTTCAGGTCGGTCGGTGCATAGGTCGCGCCGCAGACTTCGCAGTTGTCGCCGTACTGGTCGGCACTGCCACAGTTCGGACAGATGCCCTTGACGTAGCGGTCGGGCAGGAACATGCCCTTGGCCGGGTCGTAGAACTGCGCGACCGAACGGCGGCTGATGTGGCCGGCCGCTTCCAGCTTCAGGTAGAACTGCTCGGTCAACGCCTTGTTGGCCGCCGAATTGGTCGAGTCGTAGTGGTCGAAGGCCACGCCGAAGGCGGCGAAGTCACGTTCGTGGCTGGCCTGGATGTTGGCGATGAAGGTTTCCGGGGTGACCCCGGCCTTTTCCGCGGCCAGCATGATCGGCGTGCCGTGGGTGTCATCGGCGCAGACGAACCAGGTCCTGCCGCCGCTCATTCGCCGCGCACGTACCCAGATGTCAGCCTGGATGTAGCCGACCAGATGGCCCAGGTGCAGCGGGCCGTTGGCGTAGGGCAGGGCGGTGGTGACGAGCGCGGTACGGGTCATGGTCGCGGGTGGATCCGAGGGGAACCGCAGAGTATCGCATGCCCGCAACGACGTGACCCGGCCGGGGCCGGGTCACGGGGTTGAAGCAGGTGCGGGGCGCTTATTCGCGCTGCCAGGTCTGCGCGCGGCAGATGAAGGCGATGCAGCCGGACACGTCCAGCCGGGTGCCGCCGGGCTGCAGTTCCATCTTCGACTTGTAGGTCTTGCCGTTGGCCGGGTCGAGGATGGTGCCGCCGGACCACTTGTTGGCGCCGTCGGCCTTCAGGTTCCAGAGGATGGTCATGCCCTTCACCGGCTTGTTCCTGTTGGCGCCTTCACAGCCGTCACAGACCGGGTTCGGGCCCTTGTCCGAGTGCAGGATGTCGACCACCTTGCCGGTCAGCGTGCCGTTGGGGGCCTGGGTGATCTCGACGATCGACTTCACCTTCCCGGTCTTGTCGTCGATGGTCTTCCAGCGGCCGGCGGCGCCGTCGGCGGCCTGCGCCGAGAGCGCGGCCAGGCACAGCGGCAATGCCAGCAGCAGGGTCTTGAAGGTCTTGCGCATGGTCCCCTCCCAGGGTTCATTCCGGCACGGTGCCGGCATGGGTCGACTGTATACCCATTCGGCGGAGTATGGGGAAGGGGGGCGTTGCAGGGTTGCGCCCTGCACCCGCGGTAGTGCCGGCCGCTGGCCGGCAACCTCAACGGCGGGATTCCGTGGGATGGCGGGGCGGTGTGGGTGGGCAGGACACGCCGTAAACTCCGCTCCGCGGTCCGGCCCAGCCGCTGGCGGCTGGGCGTTCGGGCGCTTGCGAAGCAGTGCTTCGCAAGCAAAGCGCCCTCACCCTGAAGTGACCCCCGAGACTTGGACGGTGGGGTCAGGCGGCTGCTTGGGCCTGTTCCCGGTACTTTACCGGGCTTAGCCCCTTCAATTTCAATCTGATTCGCTCTTGGTTGTAGTACTTGATGTACTC
>NZ_JBAWUK010000070.1:0-16446 GCF_037079935.1 Stenotrophomonas maltophilia group sp. Smal12
CTTGCTTTAAAACAATTAATAGTTGCTTGATCAAACGTCTGCAAGATGGACAATCATCCTTCCTGCAGGCGCCTTCACAAGATACCTGCGCATACTTTCAAAGATCCGGGGAAGTGGCCTCAGCGCCGTTCCCGTGTGCTGCGAAGTTTCCTTCGTAGCGAGCCGCCCATTATAGCCGGCTTTTCCGCTTCGTCAACACCTTTTTTCAAGGTTGTCTCACCGGAGTGGACGTTGTTGCCGATGCTGCTTCGTCGTTGGGCCCGAGGACCTTTCGTCGTTGCGAGCCGCCTATTATGCCGGACTTTTCGAGTCCGTCAACACCTTCGTTCGATCAACGCGTTCGTCGGTGGTGGCGTCGCTGTTCGCGTGTCGTTTCCGGGGAAGCGATGCGCTGCAGCAAGGGGCGAATTCTAGAGATCCTGCAGATTTCGTCAAGGCTTTTTTTGCACGGTGATGACAGAAGCATCGCGACATCACGCATGACGTACGCTCGAAGATCGCGGCGGCGTTGCCCGCGCGTTGCGCGGTCAACGCCGCAACCCCTATCAATGCAAGGATGCACAGTGGAGACAGAGCAATGAGCATGCAGGTGCGGCGCGCGTGGTGGCGCGATCTTTCGATGCCGGCCATCGTCGCTGGCTTCATTACGGTGCTGGTTGGCTTCGCCAGCTCAGCCGTGATCGTGTTCCAGGCCGCACAGGCTGTCGGTGCCGACCAGGCACAGATCGCCTCATGGATGTGGGCACTGGGACTGGGCATGGGTGTCACCTGCATCGGGCTGTCGCTGCGCTATCGCGTGCCGGTGGTGACCGCATGGTCGACACCGGGCGCGGCGATGCTGGTGGTCGGTGCCGGTGGCGCCTCGCTCGCCGAGGCCACCGGTGCATTCCTGCTCGCCGCAGTGCTTGGCATGCTGGCAGGCTTCTCCGGGGTGTTCGCACGATTGATGCAGCGGGTGCCGATGGCGCTGGCCGCCGGCATGCTGGCCGGCGTGCTGCTGCGCTTCGGTCTGGACGTGTTCGTGGCCATGAATTCCCAGCTGGTACTGGCACTGGCAATGTTCGCCACCTGGCTGGCGGGACGCCGCCTGTTCCCGCGCTATGCGGTGATCGCCACACTGCTGGTCGGCATCGCGGTCGCAGCCAGCCGTGGCCTGCTGCACGCACAGCAGGTGCAGCTGCAACTGGCGATGCCGCAATGGGTGACCCCATCCCTGTCCTGGACTGCGGTAGCCGGCATCGCCCTGCCCCTGTTCGTGGTCACCATGGCCTCGCAGAACATTCCCGGTGTGGCAGTGATGCGTGCCTCCGGCTATGACGCGCCGGTGTCGCCGCTGATCGGCTGGATCGGCGTGGTCAATACCTTGCTGGCGCCGTTCGGTGCCTACGCGCTGAACCTGGCGGCAATCACCGCCGCGATCTGCATGGGCCGTGATGCACATGAGGACCCGGCACGACGCTATACCGCCGCCATGGCGGCAGGTGCCTTCTACATCATCATCGGACTGTTCGGCGCCACCGTGGCCGCACTGTTCGCGGCCTTCCCCAGGGAGCTGGTGGCGTGCGTGGCCGGTATCGCGCTGTTCGGCACCATCGCCAACAGCCTGGCCAGTGCGCTGGCGGTAGAGCGGGACCGCGAGGCGGCACTGGTCACCTTCCTGGTCACCGCCTCGGGGGTCTCCCTGGCCGGGATCGGTTCGGCGTTCTGGGGCTTGGTGGCCGGTGCGCTGTCCCTGCTGGTGCTGCGGCCCCGTCAGGGCCGCTGACCTGCCCTACCCTGCCAGTGCGGCGCCGATGGTGCTCAACACCACCGAGATGACGATGGCGGCCAGTGTAGCGACCACGCTGGTGCCGCCGCGTGCGGTCAGCTCGCTGTGCAGCCGTGCGTCATCGCCGCCGCTGACGGCACGGGCCTGGGCGATCAGGCGCTGGCAGTGTGCCAGGTACCAGGTGTTGCCAAAGGTGCCGGTGGTGACGCTGAGCGCGATGGTGATGACCAGCGACACGCCTTCGGGCACATCCAGCATGGTCTCCACCACGCTGATCAGCAGCAGCAGGCCGACCCACATTGCCGCCAGGCGGTACATTTTGCGGTACATCATCCAGATCGGGCCGAGTAGGAAGGCCGGCCAGTGCCAGGTGCCACTGCCCGTGGCAATGCCCTGATCCAGCCGCCAGCGCTGGCGATAGATCGGGAAGTTGCCGCCGACCACGCTGGCGTACAAGGCCCTCTCGCCCTCCAGCCCCGCGGCGGCAGCCCTGTCCGGTGCAGCGGCGGGGGCTCGATACGGATCGGACGGATCGCCGACATTCGGCGCAATGCCCTCAACTGCAGGGGCTGCGTCGATATCCGGGGCCGGACCCACCTCGATGGGGGTGGAAGCCTGCTCCAGTTCGGCCAACGGCCGCCATGAGGGCATGCCTTCGCACCAGAGCAGGGTGCGCGCCGTAACCGTCCCTTCCCGCTGCCGCTGGCGAAGACCGGCCAGATCGACCGGCCCACTGCTCTGCCTGCCATTGGCGTACCACCATTGTGCTTCCTGCATGTTTTCCGTCCCTGCTACCTGCCTCGACAAACTGGAACCGCTGCCAGCGCCTACAGCGCGGTACTGCCCAGGGTCTGCACCAGTTGATGGCGCGCACCCGCCGCAAGCGTAATCTGCTCTGGCCCGGCGTTGGCCACTTCCAGGCACACGTAATCGTGCCAACCGTCGCCGACATCGGCCATCTTCGCCGCTGCCTCCATGCCGGGGTTCCAGGCCACCAGGGTCTGGCTGCCTTCGCTGCGGATCTCGATCCGCCGCTGCAGGACGGGATCGCGAAGCACGTAGTGGCCGCCGGCACCGGTATAGATGCGGTCGCTGCGCCCCGGATCGCGCGGGTCACGCAGTGACCAGGGCCCCTGCTGCTGGCGCAGCTGCGCGCCGTCCTCGTACTTGTCCAGGTACTGCAGGCCGTCGAGGCCATCGACCTCGACACAAGTGGCATCGCCGACCCGGAAGTAGCTGTGCAGGGCCTGGGTGAAGGTCACCGGCGAGGTTCCGGTGTTCTCGGTGACGAGCTGCTGGCGCAGCTGGCGGCCGATGCGCAGCTGCATCTGCAGGCGCAGGCCGGGATCGGCGCAGGGCGCAGGTGCCAACTGCAGCTCGACCTCGCCATCATCGCTCTGGGTGGCCTGAAGAAGCTCCCAGCGCGCGGTACGTACCAGGCCATGCGCCGGTACATCGGCACTCTGGCCCTGGCGGCCGAACCACGGCCAGCACACCGGGACGCCACCGCGGATGGGCGTGGGCAGCTCGGCGCGCGTGGGCGAAAGCCAGAACAGATCGGGCTGCCCATCGGGAATGAACGACAGCAGCTGGCCACCAAACACACTCACGACCGCTGTGGCATTGGCGGTTCGCACCTGCCAGGCCTCCAGGCCGTGATACAGGCCGGTGCTGATGTCCGGATTCGACTGCATGCGATGACGCTCCTTGAAGACCGCGGCGATGATGTCGCGGTCAACGTGCCGCCGGCAAGGCATTCTGCCCAGCGGGTGCGATGGCGGCCGCCTCTTCCTGCAGCGTGCGCAGGATGCGCTGGCCTGCGCGGCCGTCCACCTCGCTCCAGCCCAGGCGCTGCTGCTCGGCCTGGATCGCGCGACGCGTGGCGGTACCGATCATGCCGTCGGCGGCACCGATGTCGTGGCCGCGGGCCAGCAGCAGGGTCTGCAGCTGGCGACGCTCATCGCGGCCCAGGCCTGGATCGTCGGTCGGCCAGGCGGTAGCCAGCCCGTTGCCGCCGCGCAGCTGGTCGGCAAGCGTCGCGATCGCCAGCGCATAGCTTTCGGCAGCGTTGTAGCTGTAGATCGCGTCGTAGTTGCGGAACACCAGCAACGCAGGGCCCTTGTTGCCGGCCGGCAGCAGCAGGGCGGCGCGCGCATCCGCCGGCAGGTTGGCCGGAGCCAACGTGCTGCCATCCAGCGCGGTCACGCCCTGCGCGCGCCAATCGGCCAGGGCACGACGCTGGGTGCGGCCGGCCTGGCTGGCGTTGAAGCCGGCGGGCACATGCACCTCCATGCCCCATGGTTCGCCACTGCGCCAACCGGCACGCTTGAGGTAGTTGGCGGTGGAGGCCAGTGCATCGGGAATGCTGCCGACCAGATCGCGGCGGCCATCGCCATCACCGTCCACGGCGATGCGTGCATAGGTGCTGGGCATGAACTGGGTGTGCCCGAAGGCACCGGCCCAGGAGCCGGTGAGCCCCTGTGCCTGCAGGTCGCCGCGGTCGATCAGCTTGAGCAGCGCCAGCAGCTCACCGCGGAAGAAAGGTTGGCGGCGGCCGGCGCACGACAGCGTGGCCAATGACTGCAGCAGCGGGCGCTTGCCGAACACGCGGCCGTAGTCGCTCTCCACGCCCCAGACCGCGACGATGGTGGCCGGATCGACGCCATACTGGGCCGACACGCGATCGAGCAGGTCGCGGTGCTGCTGCAGCAGGGCGCGACCATCAGCCACGCGCTGGCGATCGACCAGCGCGGCCAGGTAGTCCCAGATCGGCGTGGTGAATTCGGGCTGTGCATCGAGCAGGCCGAGCACGCTGGGGTCCGGGGTGAGCCCGGCGGTGATCTCGTTGAAGCGGTCAGCGCCGATGCCCTGGGTCGCGGCGGTGGCCTGCAGGCCCGCCAAGCAGCGGCTGAACGCCGGATCGGTGCTGGCGGCGGAAGCCGCAGGCAGCGCCGGGGTCGACACAAGGGCGGCCGCCAGGCCGAGCGTGGTCAGAACAGGCATGGCGTCCTCCGTGTTGCCGTTGCACGGCCATCTTAGGGGCAGCGGTGCTGCCGAACCTGAAGGGGCACCGGCTGGCCACCACCTCAGGCGCGGCGCAGCAGGCGCAGGCCATAGGCGGGGCTTTCGGCATCCCATCGCTGCGCCACCTGCAGGCCCGCCTGCCGCAACAGCGCGTCGAAGCTGTCCTCGGTGTACTTGTGGCTGTACTCGACGCGAATGGGTTCACCGGCGGCGAAGTGGAAAATGCGGCCATCCAGGTGGACGTCCTGTGCCCGCTGGCTGACCAGATCGGTCTCGATGCGCAACCGCGCGGTGCTGTAGCGTGCACGATGACGGAAGCCATCGAGATCGAAGTCGCTGCCGATCTCGCGGTTCAGGCGGGCCAGCAGGTTGAGGGTGAATGCGGCGGTGACGCCCTGCGCATCGTTGTAGGCCGCCTCGATCAACGCCGGGTCCTTGTGCAGGTCGATGCCGACCAGGGCCAGGCCATCATGCCCCATGGTCTGGCGCATCGCGCGCAGCAGCGCGACCGCGTCCTCGCCTTCAAAGTTGCCCAGCGTGGAACCCGGGAAGAACAGCAGCCGTCGCGCGGGTTCGCGTTCGGGCATGGGTACGGCGACGGGACGGGTAAAGTCGGCACAGACCGGCAGCATCTCCACCTCGGGCAGCGCCGGGGCCAGATGGTCGATGCTGGACAGCAGCGCGGCACGTGAGATTTCAATCGGCGTGTAGGCCACCGGGTCGTGCAGGGCGGCCAGCAGCAACGCGGTCTTGCGGCCACTGCCGCTGCCCAGTTCCACAACGTGCAGGTGCGGCCCGACGCTTCGGGCGATGTCCGGCAGTACCCGTGAAAGCAGGGCCAGCTCGGTGCGCGTGGGGTAGTACTCTGGCGTATGCGTGATCTGCTCGAACAGGCGCGAGCCGCGTGCATCGTAGAAGTACTTGGACGGCAGCTGGCGGGGCGTGCGCAACAGCCCGGCCACCACGTCGGCAAGGATCTGCTGGCGGCCGGGAGTGAGATCGGTCAGCGCCTGCAGCGCGTCCTGCACCGTACTCATGCGAGATCCCTGGCCAGGCGCAGCCCGGAGAACTGCCAACGCGCCGGGGGCATGAAGAAGTTACGGTAGCTGGCACGCACGTGGCCACGCGGCGTGGCGCAGCTGCCACCGCGCAGCACCCATTGCCCGCACATGAACTTGCCGTTGTACTCACCGAGGTTGCCGGCGAAAGGGCGAAAGCCCGGATAGGCGCCATACGCGCTGTGGGTCCATTCCCATACGTCGCCGAACAGCTGCCGCAGCCCACTGCCCTGCCCCGCCCGAGGGTGCAGCTGATCGTCGTCGGCAAAATGGCCACGCAGGGGCTGCGTCGCAGCGGCGGCTTCCCACTCGAACTCGCTGGGCAGGCGCGCACCCGCCCAGCGGGCGCAGGCATCAGCCTCGTAATAGCTGAGGTGGCAGACCGGCGCATGCGGGTCCAGTTCTCGCCAACCGCCGAGGGTGTACTCGCGCTGCAGGGCATCGTCCCAGTACAGCGGGTGCTGCCAGCCCTCGGCTTCGCGCAACGCCCAGCCTTCGCTGAGCCACCAGCGCGGCTCGCGGTAGCCGCCAGCCTCGATGAAGGCGAGGTACTCGCCATTGCTGACGGGACGCTCTGCCAGTGCGTGTGCGGGGAGCAGCACGCGATGCGCCGGCGATTCGTTGTCGTAGGCGAAGGCGGCGTGCTGCGGCCAGGCTGCGGCGCCAATGGTGACGATGCGTTCGGGTGATTCGGTCCAGCCCTGCGCACTGGCAGCGCTGGTGGCAGGCTGCAGGTCCTCACGGTAGGCCGGCTGCAACGGATTGCACCAGAACGCATGCTTGATGTCGGTCAACAGCAGTTCCTGGTGCTGCTGTTCGTGCTGCAGGCCCAACTGCAGGTGGTGCAGCGCCTGCGCGTCGAGGTCACCCGCCGCCAGTCGCGATTGCACCTGTGCATCGACCTGCTGGCGGTAGTCGCGCACCTGCTGCAGCGAGGGCCGCGACAACAGGCCGCGTTGCGGCCGCGCGTGCGCTGGACCGATGCTTTTGTAGTAGCTGTTGAAAAGATAGTCCCAGGCTGGATCACGCGCAGGCGCACTGGCGAATCCCGCCAGCACGAAGCGTTCGAAGAACCAGGTGGTATGGGCCAGGTGCCACTTGCTGGGACTGGCGTCGGCCATGCTCTGCAGCATGGCGTCCTCTGCACTGAGCGGTGCGGCCAACTGCAGGCTGCGGGCACGCACATGTGCGAAGTGGTGGGCGAGGTCGTGCTGCGGGGCAGCGACGGCGGTGGGTACGCTGTCCATGCCTACAGCATCGGCGCAGTGCGGTGAGTGCGACGTCATGGCGGCACACTGCCCCATTCACATGGTTGCGGGCATACCTTTTCAGAATGCGCGTGTTCAAGAAGCGGGTGAGGACGCCGCTAACGGCAGTGTTGCGGCCGCATCGTCACCGCACTGGACTTCCTGCGTGCCCCTGCATCCACTCCGCCAGCCTGCGCATTACCTGTTCGTGCTGCCCGCCGTGCTGGTCGTCCTGGTGCTGTGGATGGCACTGGGCACCGAGGATGTGGCCAGCCCGGCCCAACGCATCCTGCCCTGGCTGCTGGCCTGCCTCGGCGCAGGCCTGGCCCTGCTCTACCACCAGATACGCACGTTGTGCCTGCTGCTGGTCGTGGCGGTGGTGTTCGCCCTGCTGCACCGGGACGTCGGCGGCTACCTGCGCAGCGGCCATGTCGACGCCTTGACTCCGTTGCGCTTCCACGCAATCTCGGCCTGGGTGCCGCTGCTGTTTGCCGGGCTGGCACTGTGGCCGGAACGCGGACGCCGACGCCAGGACCTGCTGCTGCGCAGCGTGGTCTGCGGCGCGGCCCTGGTGATCTTCCTGCTGCTTGCGGCACAACAGCCGCAGGGCATGCACGATCTGCTGTCGAGCCGTCACTGGGCCTGGATTCCCGCCGACTGGAATGCGCTGGCGCAGCTGCCGGCGTTGCTGTTCCTGCTGGCGACCGCAGCGCTGGGCTGGCAGGCGTGGCGGCATCCGCGGCCACTGCACACGGCGATGCTGCTGGCCCTGCTGTGCCTGTGGTGGATGCTGCCGCGGATCTTCCTGCAGCCGGTACTGCTGCCGGCGCTGAGCAGCGCCGCCCTGCTGTTGATGCTGGGCGCGATGCTTCAGGAATCCTTCCACATGGCCTTCTGCGATGAGCTGACCGGCCTGCCCGGGCGACGGGCGTTCAACGAGACCCTGCAGCGAGCGCGCGGCACCTACAGCATCGCGATGGTGGACGTGGACCACTTCAAGTCGTTCAACGACACTCACGGCCACGATACCGGCGATGACGTGCTGCGCCTGGTGGGGTCGCGGCTGGCGCGTGTCGGCGACGGTGGCCGAGCGTTCCGCTATGGCGGCGAGGAATTCGCGGTGGTGTTCCTGGACCGCCCGGCGACGGCCTGCATTGAGGCCGTCGAAGCACTGCGGCAGAGCATCGAGGACACCCGCATGCAGCTGCGCGACCGCAGTACCCGCAGCCGTGACGACGAAGCCGGCCGTCAGCAGCGCGGACGCGGCGGCACCGGCCAGGTGGTGCAGGTGACGGTCAGCATCGGGCTGGCCGACAGCCGCGTGGATCCGCGACCGACGGCAGTGGTCAAGGCCGCCGACCAGGCGCTGTACATGGCCAAGGACGGAGGTCGCAACCAGGTCCGCGCGCACGGCGGCCAGCGCCTGCTGGCTGCATCCAGTGCGTAGGGCTCAGACCGCGTCGAGGTAATACCAGCGGCCGTCGATGCACCGGAATCGGCTGTGCTCGGTCATTCTCACCGCGCTGCCGCCGCCGATGCGGTAGCGCGCGGTGAAGCGCACTTCAGCACTGTCTGCGCCGGTGACCGTGTGGTCGTGCACGGTCAGGCCCAGCCAATGGGTGCGCTGGCCTGGTGCGTCGTCCAGCGACAGCTCGGCCGGACGCGTGTCCGGGTGCCAGGTGTGGCGCAGGTAGCCGGCCAGGCCCCTCACATAGGCGCTGTAACGCGAACGCATCAGGCGCTCGGCATCGGGCGCGGCCTCGCCGGCATGGAAACGGCCACAGCAGACCGGATAATCGGCGGGAAGGCCACAGGGGCAGGGATCGGCGGATTTTCGGCTCATGCCGGCATTGTCGCCGGGTTGCAGTAATTGATCCACGCGCGGCGGCAGTCGCCCGGATCAGGACAGGCGTATGCTGTCGCGCCCCCACATTGATTGATCGCCGTGCTGGAACTGGTTCCCCCTGAGTTGTGGTGGCTGGTGGTGATCGCCTTCATCGCCGGTCTTGTGGATGCTGCCGTGGGCGGAGGCGGCCTGGTACAGCTGCCCGGCCTGTTCACGGTGCTGCCACAGCAGACGCCGGCGATGCTGTTTGGTACCAACAAGTTCAGTTCGATGTTCGGTACCGGTGCGGCTGCCTGGCGCTATGCGCGCAATGTGCGCTTCCCGTGGAAGCCGGTGCTGTTCGCGGCCGGCACCGCTTTCATCTTTTCCTTTGCCGGGGCCACGGCCGTCAGCCTGTTGCCAAAGGATGCTGTACGGCCGCTGGTGCTGGTGCTGCTGGTCGCGATGCTGGCCTACACGCTGTGGAAGAAGGACTTCGGCGCGTTGCACCGGCCGCAGGAGATCGGCCGCCGCGAACTGGTGATCGCGCTGGCGATCGGTGCGGCGATCGGCTTCTACGACGGCTTCTTCGGGCCAGGCACCGGCAGTTTCCTGATCTTCCTGTTCGTGCGCTTCTTCGGGCTGGATTTCCTGCGCGCGTCAGCGGCGTCGAAGGTCGTGAACCTGGCGACCAACGTGGCAGCGATCTCGTTCTTCGTGCCGACCGGCAACATCCTGTGGCTGTTCGCGCTGCCAATGGCCGCAGCCAACATCATCGGTTCGGTGGTGGGCACGCGCCTGGCACTGAAGGGCGGCACGCCGTTCATCCGCAAGCTGTTCGTGGGGCTGGTGGTGGTGCTGATCGCGCGGATGGCGTGGGATACGTTCCGCGCTGCGTGAATGCGCGTCATGACCCGGTAGGTGCCAACCTTGGTTGGCACGCCGTTTCCGGTCGCGAAGAGCAGCCGAGCATGGCTCGGCTCTACAGGTGGATTGCCCGAGGCGCTCAGGCCTCGGCTTCTTCCGGTTCGTTGGCCTGCTGGCGGCTGCGCTCCGGCAGCTTCAGGCGCTTGCCCTCTTCGTCGTACTCGATCAGCAGTACGCCGGAGTCGTGGCGGCGGCTGATTTCGACGAAGCAGGCGCCACCGATGAACGGCTCCAGCGTCATCACCGACTTCAGCGGGGTGGCGACCACCATCTGGAAGCCGAAGTTGTCGAAGATGTTCATCGCCAGCGCGGTGAACTCGTTGTCGGCCTTGTCGAAGGCCTCGTCGAGCACGACCGCCGCGTAACTGGGCAGCTGGCTGTCGGCGCCGCCGAGCTGGTAGCGCAGCGCAGCCGCCAGGCAGGTAGTGGCCAGCTTCTGGCGCTGGCCACCGGACTTGCCGGCGCCGCTGCGGTAGATCTCGACCTGCTGGCGCGTTTCCGCATCCAGCTCGACGCCGATGAACTCCACGTGCATGCGCACGTCCAGCACCAGCTCGCGCCAGCGCTTGTCCTCGCCTTCCTGCGAGCCGAGGCGGTTGACCAGCTGGCGCAGCACGGTGAACTGCGATTCGGCCAGCTCGCGCTGCTCGGTCTGCTGCTGCGACAGCACCTCGCGCAGCTGCAGGTGGAACTCAGCGACCTCCGGCAGGCGGCGGTCGCTCAGTTCGATGGTCAGCAGCGTGCCACGGTTGAACGGCACCTGCTCCAGGCTGGCGTTCACCTCGTCCAGGCGCTGGCCGATCGACTTGCGGGCCTCTGCGCTGTGGCGCTGCAGGGCCAGCAGGTTGTTCTTGCTCTGGTTCTGCAGCAGGTCGAAGAAGCGCTCTTCGTGCTGTGGCAGGCCGTCGCGTTCCAGCCGTTCGAGGCGTGCGAGGAAGTCCTCGGCCGAGGCCACCGACACGGTGAAGTCGCCTGACTCCTCCGGCCACTGCTGGATGAAGCGACGGAAGCAGCCGATCAGCTGGTTCTCGATGCGGTTGAGGTCCTGCTGCGAGGACGACAACTGCTCGTTCAGCGCGTTGCTGACCTGGCGCATGTGCGCTTCGAGCGTTTCCAGGCTGAGCGGACCCTGTTCCTGCAGGCGCTCGGCGAGGCCGGCTTCCTGCTCCTGGGCCAGGCTCGGCAGCACCAGTGCACGGCTCTGCTGGCGTGCGCGGTCCAGGCGATCACGTTCCTTGACCAGCTGGCCGCGCTCGACGCGGACGTCTTCATAGGTGCGGCGGGACTGCTCGATGTCGGCGCGCACGGCGTCGATCTGCTTGGCCAGCTTGGCGAGATCGGCGTTGCCTTCGCGCAGGTCGCGCAGGGTGGCTTCGATATCGCTCAGGCGCTGCTGCGGAGCGGCGATGTCGATCTCGTTCCAGCTGATGCTGACCAGCTCGTGGCAGGCCAGGCGGCGTTCGTTGTCGCGGTCACGCTGCCCGCGCAGGCGCGCGATGTCGGTCTCGCAGCTGGCGATGCGCTTGGCCAGCTCCTGTGCTTCGCGCTCGAAGGCGCCCACCTTGTCGTGGTTGTTGAAGCCGAGGATCCAGCGACGGCGGTCGCCCACCGCACTGCGGTCGTCCTTCTCGAAACGGTCGCCGGGATGCTTGACCTGGCCTTCGCGGGTGATGCCGCGGTCGACGTTGCGCAGCTGCTTGGCATCCACGCATTCGTAGTCGAAGCGCTTGCCCAGCTCGCGGCGCAGCCAGCTTTCGAACACATGCTCGCGCAGTTCAAGCTTGTGCAGCAGCGACTTCGCCGACGGCTCACGGGCGAATGCATCATCGTTGCGGCGCACGCGGTAGTAGGTGAAGCGCATGCCAAGGTGGGTACGGTTCACCCATTCGGCGACGTCGTTGTAGTGCTTGTCGTCGACCAGCAGCGACAGCGCGAAGCCACCCAGCACGCGCTCGATGGCACCCTGCCAGCCCTGCTCTTCCGAGCGGACCTGGATCAGTTCGCCGACGAAGGGCAGTGCCGCCTCGGCGATGCCGGTTTCCTCGGCCAGGCGCGCGCGCAGCTTCTGCATCGGCGCCGGGATGTTGGAGGGCGTGCGCTGCATCGCTTCGAGTTCGGCACGGACCTCGCCGAAGCGGCGCTCGTCATCGCGCTTGCCGCCCAGGCGGTCACTGATCGCGTCGTCCAGTGCCGAGGAGGCACGCTGGCGGTCCTGCAGCTCGTTCTGTGCGCGCTCGACCAGTTCGGCGAAGCCATGGGCGTCGTCCGGCAGTTCGGCCCCCAGCTGCTGCGCCGCCTGGCGTGCCTGCTCGCGCTTGGCCTGACGGCGATCGCGCTCAGCTTCGGCACGACCCTGCTCGCGTTCCAGTTCCTCGATGCGCTCACCGCCCTGCTGGCGGCGCTGCAGCTCCAGTTCGGCCAGGCGCTCGGTGTGGTTGTCGAGCGCGGCACGGCGCTGGGCTTCTTCGCCAAGCAGGCCGCGGTCACGCACGTCCATCTCGCGCAGGCGCGCTTCGATCAGCGCCTGGCGCCGGCTTTCGCGGAAGCTGTCGACACCCAGCTTCAGCGCTTCGTCGTCGCCACGACGGCGGTGCATTTCCTTCAGGTCGTTGTAGTAGGCGCGGGCCGGCAACAGGGTTTCCACCTGGCGGCGGGCGGTGACCACCGCCTGGTGCGCGCCATCAAGCTCGGCGAAGTCGCTGACCAGGCGCTCGGCGGCGTCGAAGGTCTTCGGCGTGTCGAGCATGAAGTCGCGCAGGAAGACGTTGAGGTCGCCCAGGTTCTTCGCCGACTGCGTCTTGTGCAGCAGGCGCAGCGCCATCTCGTTGTCGATGCCGAGCAGGTCGCGGAAGCGCTCGGCGTAGCCGGAGAAGGTGTCGAAGTGGTGCAGGTCGGGCAGCTTCTGCTTCAGCTTGCGCAGGTCCAGGTCGAAACCGCCGAGGTCCTTGGCGATGTCGAACGGGCGCTCGGCGATCATGTAGTGCTTGCGCACATCGCCGGCCGAGGTGCCATTGCCGGAGATCCACAGCAGGCGCACCAGGCTGACCACGCGGCCATCGCCGGCGCGGTATTCCAGCACCAGTGCGGTCCAGGTCGCGCCCTTGCGCAGGTACTGGGTGGCGATTTCGCCGGTGCCGCTGTCCTGCTGGTCGGCCCACGCGCCGCGCACGTAGGACACCAGGTTGCGGTCGCGGCCACTGCGCTCGGCTTCACGTGCAGCGGCGTTGAAGTCGACGATGGCCGGTGGCGTCAGCAGCGCGGACATGGCATCGAGCAGGGTCGACTTGCCCGAGCCGGAGCGGCCGACGAACAGGAAGCCGCGTTCGGCGATCGGTACTTCGGTCAGGCCGTTGAAGGTGCCCCAGTTGTGCACCTGCAGGCGGCGCATGCGGAACTGCTGCAGGCGCGGGTCCGGCAGGCCTTCGTTGAACAGGGCGGGAGTGTGCTTGGAGATAGCCATGCGATGGTCGGGTCTCTCAGGCCTCGGCGGCCGGGGTTTCACGCAGCTGGCGGTAGACCGCCGAAAGCTGGGACACGTCTTCGGCGGAGAACAGCAGCTTCAGCGCCGGCGAGACTTCGTGGCGGTCTTCCTGGCCGCTGAGGCGGGTCAGGATGTGGTTGTCCTTCATCTTCTGCACCGCCGATGCGACGCGACGGTTGAAGCCGGCGCGGTCGGTGGACAGGTTCTTTTCGTAGATGGCCAGCGCTTCGGCCATCTCGGCGTCGGCGACCACCGCGCGGTTGCCGCGCGCATCGGCCTCGGCCAGCTGCTGGCGCAGGTACAGCAGCAGCACCGAGTCGATGAAGGTCAGCGGGGAGGTGCGCAGCAGCACCGGCGCATCGACGTCTTCGGTATCGGCCTGGCGGGTGAACGCCACGCCACTGTCGCGGTCGAGCACCAGTTCCAGGAACAGGTCGGCCAGCGATGAGCGGATGGCCGCCTCGCTGCGGATCAGCGCCGGCCACAGCTTGGCGTGGCGCAGCTGGTCGATGCTGGGGCCGATCAGCAGCTGGCACAGCGCACGGCGCGCATCCAGCGGCAGGCGCCCGGTATCGCCGAGGTAGTACACGTCGTTGCCACGGCGGGGCTGCGCCACGGCCGCCACCGGCTCGGCCTCGTAGGCGTCTTCCGCCACGTCGGCCTGCGGTGCGTCGATGGGATCTTCATGCCAGCTCATGGCGTCTCTCCTGGGTGAACCAAACCAGCGGGATGCGGGCGCGACGGATCTGGCCGTCGCCACCACGCCATTGCGCAAGCTCCTGCTCGCCGGCGACCACGTTGCCGAAGCGCGTGCCCAGCGACAGGTAGCCGATGACGCTGCCAAGACCCTGCGGCGCTTCGCGCTGCGACAGGGCCTGGGCGATGCTGAGACGCGGCTGTGCATCGAGCAGGTCGTGCAGGTCGCGGCGCAGGGTGCGGAAATCGATTTCGGACGAGGCGACCAGATCGCCGACGCTTTCCAGGCTGATCGCGGCTGCGTCGTTGTATTCGACGTTGCCATCGACCTGGGCGCTGCGCGGATCGTGCAGTTTCCATTGCGACCACGAGCGCAGGCGGCTGGTGGTCAGCTGCAGGTCGCGACCGATGCCGCGTTGTGCGGGGAACTCGTCGCGCAGAGCGAGCGCTTCGGACTGCGCCTGCTTGAGCAGCTGGTTGAGGCGACGCTGTTCCAGGTAGCCACGGCTCTGCACGAAGCCGCGCAGGCTGCGCGCGAAGTTCTGCAGCACATCGTGCACCTGGCCACCGCGCTCGAGCATGGTGCTGGTGAAACCGCGCAGGAAGTTGCGTTCGTTGCGGTCCAGGCGGCGGGCGAAGCCGCGCGCCAGCACCGCTTCCAGTGCGGCATCGAGCTGGGCGCTCTGCTCGGCGTCGTTGAGCAGGCGCCAGAAGGCCTGGAAGCTGCGCCCGGCGTCACTTTCGCCGATCACGTCCACGCCTTCGAACAGCTGCGACAGCACATCGCCGCGCTCGCCCTCGTCGTCGATGATGCGTTCGCGGAACTCGCGGTTGAGCTGCTCGAAGTCGTCGCGCACGCGGCGGAAGTCCTCGGTCAGCTCGTCGGCCAGGCCGATGATCTGGCGCGCACGTTCCAGCGCGCGCTTGCCGTCCAGCGCGATCACACGGCCGGCGCCGACACGGGCAATCTCGGCGTCGATCCGGTCGCGCTCGTCGCGCAGCGCCGACAGGCGGGCGTCCGGATCGGATTCGGTCTGCGCGGCCAGCTGCGAGAGCTGTTCGATGACCAGCGCCAGGCGGCTTTCGGTGGCGGCCACACGGGCCTGCTCGAGGCCGTCGGCGAATCGGATCGCCTGCAGTGCCGCGGTCGACAGCTCGTACTGCTCCTGGTCGGCACCGTCGGGCAGGCGGCGTTCCAGCCAGCCCTGGGCCAGCCAGTGTGCGATATAGGCCTGCGCGGTACGCGGCAGCTCGCGCGACAGTTCGTCGCCGTTGAGCTGATCCAGCGCACGCTGCAGGCGCTCGTTGAGCACCGACGACGGCAGCGTGCGCTCGCCGTCCATCAGCAGCCCCTGCAGCAGGCCGATGATTTCCGGGGCGTGGTCGGCAGCAAGCAGCTTCCACTGGGGCTGTTCGCGCAGATGGCGGTAACGGGAGATGCGTTCGCGGTGCTTCATGCAGCGAAAGGAGTCATGAGGGCTGGCGGGGACGAGCAGCCGCCCGCGGCGGCCGCGTGGGCAGCCGTGGGCATGCCGGCCCGCAGAGGCCGGCGGAGTGCGGTCATGCGGCTCAGCGCTTGCCGCCCACTTCGATGAAGCGCAGGAACTCGGCGCGGGTACGCGCGTCGTCGCGGAAGCTGCCCAGCATCTTGGAGGTGACCATGCTGACGCCGCGCTTGTGGATGCCGCGGGTGGTCATGCATTCGTGGGCGCCCTCGACGACCACGCCGACGCCGATCGGCTGCAGCACATCCTGGATGCACTGGGCGATCTGCGCGGTCATCTTCTCCTGCACCTGGAAACGGCGGGCGTAGGCTTCGACGACGCGGGCCAGCTTGCTGATGCCCACCACCTTGCCGGCCGGCAGGTAGCCGACATGCACGCGGCCGATGATCGGCGCCATGTGGTGTTCGCAGTGGCTTTCGTACTCGATGTCGCGCAGGACGATGAGTTCGTCATAGCCGGCCACTTCCTCGAAGGTGCGCTCCATGTAGGCGCGCGGGTCATCGCGGTAACCGCTGAACCAGTCGCCATAGGCTTCGGCGACACGGCGGGGGGTATCCAGCAGGCCTTCGCGGGACGGGTCCTCACCGGCCCAGCGCAGCAGGGTGCGCACGGCATCCTCGGCCTGGTCCTGGGTCACGTCGCCCTGCGGGGCGGCCTTTTCGTTGTTCTTGCTCATTGCGTACAGCGTCCCGAACGGGGGGCGAGCATCGTACCCGACCGGGGGGTGGGTCGTCCTGTTGGGACGGTTCATCGGGGGGTTCTTCCGGCGCGTGCTTGCTATCGGTCTGGAGGGGGAGAGGGGGGGGGGGGGGCCCCCCCCCCCAACCCCCCCCCCCCGCCGCCGCCCCCCCCCGCCGCCCCGGCGTGGGGGGCGTTGGCCCCATTTGTTATGAACCAAAAAATCCAACAACAAAA
>NZ_JBAWUK010000071.1:0-16266 GCF_037079935.1 Stenotrophomonas maltophilia group sp. Smal12
CAACGGCTTTGACCGATGTGGAGGTCTTGCAGGCCTCTTTGGCGACCTGCAGTTTGAAACGCGCGTCGTATCTGTTCATGTATCCCTCGGGGTTGGATCTGATGTCCAACTCCCGGGGGTCACTTCATGGATGGGTTTACGGCGTGTCCTGCCTGCCCATGCCGCCCCGCCATCCCTCGGAATGCCAGCTGTTGCTGTTGCTCCGGCCGTAGCTTCTGCAGGTGCAGGGCGCAGCCCTGCCGAAAAACACGCATAAAAAAACAGCAGGCCGAGGCCTGCTGTTTCGGTGTAATGGTGCGCCCGGAGAGATTCGAACTCCCGACCGCCTGGTTCGTAGCCAGGTACTCTATCCAACTGAGCTACGGGCGCCAATTACATAAACTTGTTGTGCCGACTGTGTATGGTGCGCCCGGAGAGATTCGAACTCCCGACCGCCTGGTTCGTAGCCAGGTACTCTATCCAACTGAGCTACGGGCGCGCGGTACACAATCAAATTTTAAAACATTTTCAGCGGCGGATGCTGAAAACCTGTCGAGTGGTGCGCCCGGAGAGATTCGAACTCCCGACCGCCTGGTTCGTAGCCAGGTACTCTATCCAACTGAGCTACGGGCGCCCTGCGACAGGAGCGGAATTATGCGGATGTCGGCGCACACCGTCAACAGTTTTGTGAAAATTTTCATCCAACTGAATGAAAAAGCTGTCCGCCACGGCATCCGGTGCCTTCAGCCAGGCGAAATGATCGGCGCGCGTGCCCAGTTCCTGCGCGGACAGCACGCGCAGCTTCGCGTCCACATTCGGCAGCTTTGCCAGCAACGCCTGCATCGATCCGGTCGGAGCCAACCAGTCGTGTTCCATCAGTACGGCCTGTGCGCTGCCGTGCACGCGCGCCATCTGTGCGTCGAGGTCTTCACCCATGCCCGCGGCAGCGTAGTGGTTGTTCAGCCCGACGCGCGCCCAGTCGGCGATCAGTCCGCGTGCCTCGGTCCCACCGAAGCCGAGGCGACGGCCATGCAGCACGCCCTGGCGCTGCGCGATCCACGGCAGGAAGCGGTAGACCAGTGGCAGCAGCCAGCCGCGCGGTGGCGGGAATCCACGCCAGAACGGTGAGCCGCTGGCCGCCAACCACAAGTGATGGAAGTGCAGAGGGTTGCGGCCGGCATGCACGCAGGCCAGCTGCCCGCCCAGGCTGTGGCCACCGATGATCCAGGGCAGGGGGCCTGCTTCCTCGTCTGCGGCCGCCATGACCGCTTGGCTGGCCGGCAGATCCTGCTCGAGTACCTCGCGGTAGCCCCAGTCCTGCGCGCGCGACGGGCGTAGCGAGCCGCTGCCGTTGCCGCGCCACTCATGCAGGTAGACCGCCACGCCCTTCGCTGCCAGCGCCTGTGCCAGCGGCAGGTAGTGGCGCGCGGCCACACCCAGCGCTGGCAGCCACAACAAGCGGGCGATGGGCTGTGCGGGCATGCAGGCCATCACTTCGTAGCGATGCCCGTCGCTGCACTGCACTGGAAGGAGGGCCGGCGTCAGGTTCATGCGTGCGGTGCCGCGCCGAAGTGGTCGAGCACCCGTACCTCGCTGCGGCCGGGGGCATAGCCCTGCTGCAGGCCGCGCGCAACGTAGTCGATGCCGGCTTCGCAGGCGTTGGCCAGGCTCAGGCCGTTGCACAGCTGCGCGGCGATGGCCGAGGCCAGCGTGCAGCCAGTGCCGTGTGCATCCAGCGGCAGGCGGGCGTGGATGAATTCTTCGCTGCTCACGCCGTCGAAGTAGCGGTCGATTACGCGGTTGCCTTCCTGCAGGTGGCCACCTTTCAGCAGCACCGCATCGGCACCCAGGTCGAGCAGGGCGGAGGCCACCTGTTCGGCGTCATCGCCGTTGCCGATCTTCCGTCCGGCCAGCAGCTCTGCTTCCGGCGTGTTCGGGGTGATCAGCGTGGCCAGCGGGATCAGCCGCTCACGCATTGCCTGCAGAGCGTTGTCTTCCAGCAGGCGCGCGCCGCTGGTGGCGACCATCACTGGGTCCAGCACCACGTGTGGCGGGTGATGGCGCTCCAACGCATCGGCGACGGCATTGATCACCTCGGTGTTGGCCAGCATGCCGAGCTTCACCGCATGGATGTCGAAGTCATCGAAGCAGGCATCCAGTTGTGCACGCAGGAAATCGATCGGCGGCACGTGCACGGCGATGACGCCACGGGTGTTCTGTGCGGTCAGTGCGGCGATCGCGGAGAGTCCGTGCACGCGATGTGCTGCAAAGGCCTTCAGGTCGGCCTGGATGCCTGCGCCACCGCCGGAGTCGGAGCCGGCGATGGTGAGGGCGGATACGGGAGTGGTCGGGCTCATCAGGCGATTGTGCCGTGGTCCCGCAGGGGAGGGTAGATCCACGCCATGCGTGGATGCCTTTGATCCGTCAGGCGGGGTCAGATCCCTTTTCAGCAGGAAAAGGGATCTGGCCCCCGCAGCGCGGCCCTCAATGCCGCCAACGCGCCCACTGCTGGTACACCACATAGCCCAGGCCGGTCAGGCCGGTGAGCAGGGCGGGAGCAAGCAGGGCGTCGTACTGCCAGCGCGCGAACAGCCAGGCGCCGATCACGCCGCCGGCGAGGAAGCCACTGATGATCAGGCCGCTGAGGGTCAGTCGTCGTACCTGCAACGGCAACCCGCGCAGCAGGTGGCCCAGGCCGATGCCGAGATCGGTGAACATGCCGCTGAGATGGGTGGTGCGTACCACCGCGCCGCTGAAGGTCGTAGCCATTGCATTCTGCAGGCCGCAGGCCATGGCGGCGGCCAGTGCGCCCCAGATCTGGTGCTCTTCAAACAGCGGAATGGCCACCAGCAAAAGAGCCGATTCCAGCGCCAGTGCCACGCCGTAGCGCCGGCCCAGCTGCAGGGTGCTGTCCTGGATCAGCAGGCCGCTGAGCATCGCGCCCAGCGAGAACGCGATCAGCAGGCCCCACAGGTGGCCGACCGCGCGCCAGTCGCCCTGGGCCAATGCCATGCCGAGCTGGCTGGTGCTGCCGGTCATGTGGCTGACCGCCTGATGCTCGAACCCGAGGAAGCCGACCACGTTGACCATGCCGGCCACGCACGAGAGTGCGACCGCGCCGATCCAGACCCAGGTGGGCAGGCGTATTCCCATCGGGGAGGCCCCTCAGGGCCCGCCGAAGCCGCCGTTGAACTGCAGCTCGCTGAAGGTGTTGCTGGCCGGGTCGAACACGGCGCCCCAGAACTGTGCGCCGCCATCGCAGACGCGGATCGCTTCGCGGGCCGGATTGACGCCGCTGTCGTCGGGCAGGTGGAAGGCGTTGATGTAGATCAGCCGCTTGCCGGCGCTTTCGATGCCGACGTACTGGCGGTCGAAGTCCAGCACCTTCGGGACCTGCGCTTCCAGCGACGACAGCTTCGCCTCCAGCTGGTCGACCTGCTGCCGGCTGGGCGCCCAGTAACCCGATACCCGCCCGGCCTCGCGGCCGGGGCTGGGGCGCGAGCAGGTGTCGAGCACCTGCGCGGCGATGATCGGGCGGGTGACCACCCAGGACTGGCCGGTGCGCTCGGCGGTGGGCACGCTGGCCGGCCCGCGCATGGTCGTACAGGCACCGAGCACGGCGGCGAGGGTGATCGCAGCCGTGGGCAACAACAGGCGCGTGCAGCGGTTCACAACACCTCCGAAGCGTAATCGGCCAGGCGCGAACGCTCGCCACGGCGCAGGGTGATGTGCGCACTATGCGGCCAGTTCTTGAAGCGGTCCACCGCGTAGGTCAGGCCCGAGGTGGTCTCGGTCAGGTACGGGGTGTCGATCTGCTCGACGTTGCCCAGGCACACGATCTTGGTGCCGGGGCCGGCGCGGGTGATCAGCGTCTTCATCTGCTTGGGGGTGAGGTTCTGCGCCTCGTCCAGGATCAGGTAGCGCGACAGGAAGGTGCGGCCGCGCATGAAGTTCATCGAGCGGATCTTGATGCGGCTGGCCAGCAGGTCGTTGGTGGCCTGGCGGCCCCATGTGCCGCCTTCCTGGTTGTGCGTGAGCACTTCCAGGTTGTCGGTCAACGCGCCCATCCACGGCGTCATCTTCTCTTCCTCGGTACCGGGCAGGAAGCCGATGTCTTCGCCGACGCTGACCGTGGCGCGGGTCATGATGATCTCGCGGTAGCGCTGCTGGTCCATTGTCTGCGCCAGGCCGGCGGCCAGTGCCAGCAGGGTCTTGCCGGTGCCGGCGGTGCCCAGCAGCGTGACAAAGTCGATCTCCGGGTCCATCAGTGCGTTGAGCGCGAAGTTCTGCTCGCGGTTGCGTGCGCTGATGCCCCACACGGCGTGGCTGCCGTGGCGGAAATCATCGACCAGCGACAGCACCACCTTGCCATCGCCGACCACGCGGCTGACGCGCAGCTCGACTTCATCTTCGCCCGGCAGGTAGACGTACTGGTTCGGATACCACTCCTCGCCGTCCTGCGCCTGGATTTCGTAATGCGAGCGGCCCTTGTCGCTCCAGCTGCGCAGGTCGTCGCCGTGGCGTTTCCAGAAGTCTTCCGGCAGCTCGGTAGCGCCGGTGTAGAGCAGGCTGAAATCGTCCAGCGCGCGATCGTTCTCGTAGTCCTCGGACACGATGCCGGCGATGGCGGCCTTGATCCGCAGGTTGATGTCCTTGGAGACGAACACCACCGGCAGGTCGGGGGTTTCTTCCTTCAGGGCCAGGATCGCGCCGAGGATGGCATTGTCCGGAATGACCTTGCCAAAGCTCTTGCCCGCGTCGAAATGGCTGGTCTGGAAGCGCAGTTTGCCGGCGCTCTGCTTGCCGCGCAGCTGCAGGCCGTTGGGGCGCTGCAGCGGAATGCCGTCGGCCAGGTTGTCCAGGCCCGATTCCTGCACCAGCTCGTTGAGGAAGCGGCTCACCTGGCGGGCGTTGCGGCTCGCTTCGGAGGTGCCCTTCTTGCCGTTGTCCAGCTCCTCGATCACCTGCATGGGCAGGTAGATGTCGTGCTCCTCGAATTTGAACAGCGCGGTCGGATCGTGCATCAGCACGTTGGTATCCAGCACGTAGATGCGCTTGCCTCGGGTCATCGTCGATTCCTGGTTACGGACAGGGAAAAACCACCACGGCCTGCTGCGGGGCAGGGTGATGGCAGACACAGTAGGCAGTGGGACTCACTTGGACTGGGAGGCCTTCAGTTCGGCGAGAACGGCATCGGCATGGCCGGCAACCTTGACCTTGCGCCAGGACTGCACGATGCGGCTGTCGGGGGAAATCAGGAAGGTACTGCGTTCGATGCCACGTACCTGCTTGCCGTACATGTTCTTCATCCTGATCACGTCGAAGGCGCTGCACAGCGCTTCGTCGCCATCGCTGACCAGCGGGAAATTGAAGCCCTGCTTGGCACAGAAGTTGTCGTGCGACTTCACCGAGTCGCGCGAGACGCCCAGCACGACGGAGCCGGCTTTCCTGAACTTCGGCAGCAGGGCGTTGAAGTCGATGCCTTCGGTGGTGCAGCCCGGGGTGCTGTCCTTGGGATAGAAGTACAGCACCAGCCATTGGCCGGCATAGTCGCCGAGGGTGGCCTGGTCGCCGCCGGACAGGGCCAGTGGCAGGGAGAGGGTGGTGCTGTCCAGGGTGTCGCCGTTGTTCATGAGGTCCTTCTGTCGAGCCTGGGTTCTTGCCATTACAGCTACATGAAACGCCACGCGCCCGTGAGAGACGCGCGAAGAATCAGAACTTCATCGGATCCATGATCGCGTCCAGGTTCAGGTGATCGCAGAACTCGAGGAAATCGTCGCGCAGCGCGGCGATGTGCATGTTGGCCGGCACGCCGATGGTGACCTGTGCGCTGAACATTTCCGCGCCGGTCTGCATGGCGCGGTAGCGCGTGCTCTGCAGGTTCTCGATGGTGATGCCCTGGCGGTCGAAGAAGTCGGCCAGCTGGAACAGGATGCCCGGCTTGTCGGCGGCGATCACTTCGACGATGTACGGCAGCAGGTTGGACTGCGCCTGCTTGGCGGCGGTGCGGTACCAGACCAGCTTCAGGCCTTCCTCGCGCTCCAGCCGGGTCAGCATCGCCTCAAGCTTGGCCACCGAGTCCCAGGAGCCGGTGGCCAGGGCGGTGACCGAGACATCGCGGCCGACCGTGGCCAGGCGTGCATCCACCAGATTGCAGCCGCTGTCGGCGATGCGGCGGGTGACGGACAGCAGGGGGGACTCCGGATGCGTCGTATAGGCGTTGATCAGGAGGTGGTTTTCGCTCGGCGCGGGGCGCGGGGTGGTGTCGGTCAAGGCGATTCCGGGTAATGCATGCGTTAGTCTGAATGCCCGCCAGAGGCGGGGATCCACCGGTGTCCAGCATACTTGCCCGTGCTTTCGCGCCGCAAGTAACATTCAAGTCGCCCCCGGCCTTTCGTGGCGGGCGTTTTCCCTTCCCAGCCAAGAGCAGCACGTCCTTGTCCCTTTCCGGCCTCATCACCGCGCTGGCGACCCCGTTCCGGGCCGACGGCGCCCTCGATCCCGACGGTTGGCAGCGCCTGCTGCACCTGCAACTGGAAGGTGGCGTCCATGGCGTTGTCGTAGCCGGCTCTACCGGCGAAGCGGCAACCCTCACCGACGCCGAGTACGACCTGCTGCTGGCCAGCGCGGTCGAGCGCATCGGCGGTCGCATTCCGGTCATGGCCGGTACCGGCCTTTCGGGCACTGCCAAGACCATCGAACAGACCCGTCGTGCCGCCGCCCTCGGCGCCAGCCACGCGCTGGTGGTCACGCCGCCGTACGTGCGCCCCACCCAGGCCGGCCTGATCGCGCACTACCGTGCGGTGGCCGACCAGGGCGGGCTGCCGGTCGTGCTGTACAACGTGCCCGGCCGTACCGGTTGCGACATGCAGCCTGAGACTGTGGCCGAGCTGGCCAGCCACCCCAACATCGTCGGCATCAAGGAGGCGGTGGGCGACACCGGCCGGGTGCAGGCGCTGCTCGCTCTGCGCAGCCCACAGTTCGCCGTGCTCAGCGGGGACGACGGTACGGCCGCGCGTTCGATCCAGGCCGGTATCGACGGCCTGATCTCAGTGGGTTCCAACGTGCTTCCCGGTGCCTACCGCCGGATGTGCGAGCTGGCCGCCGCACACGACCACGAAGCCACCGCGTCGTGGGATGCGCGCCTGCATCCCTTCCATGATTTCTGCGGCGTCGAACCGAACCCGATCCCGGTCAAGGCGCTGCTGCGCCGCATCGGCATCGGTCACGACCTGCGCCTGCCACTGCTGCCGTTGTCGGCAGCGCATCATCCGGCTGCCGACCATCTTGCCGGCGACATCGCCGCCCTCGAAGCCCTTTCCAGCCACTGACCTTCCGTCTTGGTCTGACCCAGGAGATTCACATGCGTCAATCCGTTTCCACCGTCCGCGTGCTGTCCTATGCCCTGCTTGCTGTGGCGGTCGCTGCCGGCACCACCGGCTGCTTCAAGCGCGGCGCCAAGGGCGACTACGCCCTGGCCCCGGAAATGCGTCCGCTGGAAGTGCCGCCGGACCTGAACCTGCCCAATGCCACCACCGACAACAAGGTGCCGACGTTGGCCTCGGCCACCAAGCCGGCGGCGCCGGTTGCTGCGGCTCCGGCAGCCGGCAGCACCGGTTTCACCATTGCCGGTGGCAAGGATGAAGCCTTCGCCAAGGTCGGTACCGCACTGGAAGGCGTGGAGGGCGTGACCATCGCCAGCCGCGCGCAGTTGCTGGGTTCGTACGACGTGGCCTACGAGGGCAGCAACTTCCTGGTCCGCGTAGTGGCCGTCGATGCCGGCGCCTACATCTCCGCGGTTGACCCGCGTGGCCTGCCGGCCACCGCCGAAGCGCCGGTGAAGCTGATCGCCGCGCTGAAGGCGAAGCTCGCCCAGTAAGGGCTGGTCGGGTGGCTGCGGGCCTTGGTCCGCACCCGCTCTGGTAGCGGCCGACCTTGGTCGGCGCTTTTGTGCCAACCAAGGTTGGCACCTACCAGGTCGCGCGGTTGGCACCGGCCGGAACGCACGGTTGGGGTCTGCCGAAGAACAGAAAAGGGCGCCCATGGGCGCCCTTTTCGTTACCGCCGTGGGCGCTTCTCAGCGCTCCAGCAGCTTCAGCTTGTCCGGCTTGCCATCCCATTCGCCGGCGTCGGCGGGCGGGTCCTTGCGCACGGTCAGCACCGGCCACTCCTTCGCCAGCTCGGCGTTGAGGGCAACGAAGCCTTCCTGTCCGGCAGGAACGTCGTCCTCCGGGAAGATCGCATTGACCGGGCACTCCGGCTCGCAGAGGGTGCAGTCGATGCACTCATCCGGGTCGATCACCAGGAAGTTCGGGCCTTCGTGGAAGCAATCCACGGGGCACACTTCCACGCAATCGGTGTGTTTGCACTTGATGCAGTTTTCGGTGACGACAAAGGGCATGGGCTTGGGGGTGGATCGATTCCTGAACCCGCCAATTCTAGAACAGGTTGGCCCCCGGTGTCGGCGCGGGGCGGAAAACGGGCGTCTGGCAGGCGCGACCGTGGGAGTCATTGGCGGCACGGCGGGGGCTGTGCGACGCTGCGGGGCACTCGGTCGCCCACCGTGGCCGGACTCCCTTCCCAGCAGGATCGTCCATGTCCCAAACCCAGCCCAGCACCGCGCCGCATGGCGGTGAGAACACTGCATTCATCGTCCTGATCAGCTGCGTGGCCACCCTTGGTGGATTCCTGTTCGGTTTCGACAGTGGTGTCATCAATGGCACGGTCGATGGCCTCCGCCAGGCCTTCAACTCCAGTGAGGCGGCGCTCGGTTTCGAAGTCGCCTCGATGCTGCTGGGCTGTGCGATCGGCGCCTTCCTGGCCGGGTGGCTGGGTGATCGCCTGGGGCGCCGCGGTGTCCTGATCGTGTCCGCGCTGATGTTCCTTGTCTCGGCGCTCGGTGCCGGCGCGGCCCACGCGTCCTGGCTGTTCATCGCCGCCCGCGTGCTGGGCGGTTTCGCGGTGGGCGCGGCCAGCGTGATGTCACCGGCCTACATCGCCGAAGTCGCCTCGGCGCGTTACCGCGGCCGGCTGGCCACGGTGCAGCAGATGGCGATCATCTGCGGTTTGTTTGCGGCCTTCCTCAGCAATTACCTGCTGGCGCGTGCCGCCGGCGCCTCGACCGCGCCCCTGTGGCTGGGCCATGAGGCCTGGCGCTGGATGTTCTGGATGCAGGCGCTGCCCTCGGGGCTGTTCCTGCTGTTGTTGCTGGTGATCCCGGAAAGCCCGCGCTTCCTGGTGTTGAAGGGGCGGCAGGGGCAGGCGAGGGCGGTGTTGACGCGGCTGTACGGCGAGGCCGCGGCCACCGCCAAGCAGGCCGAGATCGAAGCCAGCCTTGCCCAGGACCAGCACAAGCCGCGCTTCGGCGACCTGCGCAACAAGACCACCGGCAAGCTGCGCCCAATTCTCTGGGTGGGTATCGGCCTGGCCATCTTCCAGCAGCTGGTCGGCATCAACGTGGTGTTCTACTACGGCGCGGTGCTGTGGCAGGCGGTGGGCTTCTCGGAAAGCGACGCGCTGCTGATCAACGTGTTGTCCGGCGCGCTGAGCATCGGTGCCTGCCTGCTGACGGTACTGCTGATCGACCGCATCGGGCGCAGGCCGCTGCTGTGGATCGGTTCGGTCGGCATGTCGGTGGCGCTGGTGCTGATGGTGGTGGCGTTTGCCAGCGGCAGCCTTGCCGATGGGCGCCTGCAGCTGTCCGATGGCATGGGGCGGCTGGCGCTGGTTGCATCCAACGTCTACGTGGTGTTCTTCAACATGTCCTGGGGCCCGGTGATGTGGGTGATGCTGGGCGAGATGTTCCCCAACCAGATCCGCGGCCCGGCGCTGGCGGTGGCGGGTGCGGCGCAATGGACCTCGAACTTCGCGATCACCGTGACGTTCCCGATGCTGCTGGCCGGCATCGGCCTGGCCGGCGCCTATGGCATCTACGCCGTCGCGGCGATCCTCTCGATCGTCTTCGTGGTCCGCTACGTGCGCGAGACCAAGGGCAAGGAGCTGGAGCAGATGGAAGGCTGACGGCCGGCCTGTGTTTCAGCGCCTGCTTTCTTCATGCGGAGGCGGCAGGCCAGCCGATCCAAGACAGCACGTCGGGATTGAATTGGCTGCGGATGAGCGAGGCTGTTCGTGCCGCCTTCGCGGGAAACTGTCAGGAGGGGGCGGGCCACCCTGGCCTGGACCGTTGGCGCCATGGATGGCGCCATCGAGCACCATGGATGGGCTTTTGCGTGTCCAGGCCAGGGTGGCCCGCCCCCTCCCACGCAGGAACAGAGAGGCGCACAAGCGGCCAATCCGACCGCAATCACTGCAACCCCGGAAAACAGAAAAGCCCGCACAAGGCGGGCTTTTTCGGTTCCTGCTGCGGCGACTGGCGCTCCCTAGGGGACTCGAACCCCTGTTTTAGCCTTGAGAGGGCCACGTCCTAACCACTAGACGAAGGGAGCGTAACTGTGTCGCTGCCGAGGCAGGAGCGCTAGTATATGCACCTCGATGCCATTGGGCAATCCCGAAACTTCAACCGGAAGCGCCAACATCATTTCCCCTGCTACATCACCGTTCAGCCTGCGCGTCATCCCGCGCGACCAGCACACGATCTCCCGCAAGGACATCAGCCCGAACGCCCTGCGCGTGCTTTATCGCCTGCGCGATGCCGGCTTCGGCGCCTACCTTGTCGGCGGCGCGGTGCGCGACCTGCTGGTCAATGGCCAACCCAAGGATTTCGACGTGGCCACCGATGCCACGCCCGAACAGGTCAAGCAGCTGTTCCGCAACTGCCGCCTGATCGGTCGTCGGTTCCGCCTCGCCCACGTAGTGTTCGGCCGCGAAATCATCGAAGTCGCCACCTTCCGTGCCAACAGCGATGACGGCAGCGGCGACCGCGAGATGGAAAACGGCATGCTCGTGCGCGACAACGTGTACGGCACCATCGAAGACGACGCGGTCCGCCGAGACTTCACCTGCAACGCCCTGTACTACGCCATCGAGGACTTCTCGGTGCGCGACTACATCGGCGGCTTCGAAGACGTCCAGGCGCGCCTGATGAAGCTGATCGGCGATCCCGAGCAGCGTTATCGGGAAGACCCGGTGCGCATGCTGCGTGCGGTGCGCCTGGCGGCCAAGCTCGGCTTCCAGATCGAAGAGGGGACCGCTGCGCCCATCCCGCACCTGGCCGGCCTGCTCAATGAAGCCGCGCCGGCGCGCCTGTTCGAGGAAGTGCTCAAGCTGTTCCTGTCCGGGCACGGCGTGGCCAGCTTCGAAGGCCTTGAGCGTTACGGCCTGCTCGACGTGCTGTTCCCGGAGAGCGCCAAGGCGCTGAAGTCCAACCGCACCGGCGCACTGCGCCGCATGCTGGTCGAAGGCCTGGCCAACACCGATGCCCGCGTGGCCAACGACGAGCCGGTCTCGCCGGCGTTCCTGTTCGCGTTGCTGCTGTGGCCGGCGTTCTGCCGCGCACAGGCGACCCTGCTCAAGCAGGGGGTGGCACCGGAAGAGGCGCAGCGCCGCGCCGCCGACCGGGTCACCGTGCAGCAGCTCAGCACCATCGCGCTGCCGCGCCGCTTCTCGCTGCCGATGCAGGAGATCTGGCTGCTGCAGTCGCGCTTCAGCTCGCGCCAGCGCAAGCGCGTGTTCCCTACCCTGACCCACCCGCGCTTTCGCGCCGCGTTCGATTTCCTCAGCCTGCGCCAGGTCGCTTCGTCCGAGCATGCAGTGGATGTCGAGTTCTGGCGCGAAGCACAGGCGCAGTCCGGTCGCGAGCTGGAGTCGTCGCTGGATGCGATGCACAGTGAAGACGGCGATGACGAGAGCGGGGCACCGCGCAAGCGCCGCCGTCGCCGTCGACGTCCCGGTGCTGCTGCGGCGGGCGAGTAAGCGATGACCCTCGCCTGGATCGGCCTCGGCGCCAACCTTGGCGACGCGGCCGCGACCGTGGGCGCGGCGATTGCCGCGCTGGACGGCCTGCCGGGAACGCGCCTGCGACAGGCCTCGCGGCTCTATGCAACCCCGGCCTGGGGCAATGAAGACCAGCCGCCGTTCGTCAATGCCGTGGCTGCGGTCGAAACCACCTTGGCGGCCGATGAGTTGCTGCATGCCATGCTGGCGCTGGAGCGGGGCTTTGGCCGCGTGCGCGATCCGGCGGTGCACTGGGGGCCGCGCGCGCTGGACCTGGACCTGCTGCTGTATGGCACGCAGGTCCTCGATCAGCCCGGTCTGCAGGTACCCCATCCCTACCTGCACGAGCGCGCCTTCGTGTTGGTGCCGCTGGCCGAAATCGCGCCTGATCTGGCCATTCCCGGTCATGGCAGCGTGCGGGATGCAGTGGTGCGGGTGGATGCCTGCGGGATTGCGCCGATAGGGTGATAATGACCGGGTTATCTCCCCCGGTTATCAGCACATGAGCACCCACGCAGACAGCAAGCCCTGGACCGTTCCCGCCCTGGCCGAGGCCAAGCGCAATGGCCAGAAGCTGGTCATGTTGACCGCCTACGACGCCGGCTTCGCCCGCACCTTCGATGCCAACGGCGTCGATCTGATCCTGATCGGCGATTCGCTGGGCATGGTCGTGCAGGGTCATGATTCGACCCTGCCGGTGACCGTGGCCGACATGGTCTACCACACCCGCGCCGTGGCCCGCGTGCTGCAGCGTGCGCTGCTGGTGGCCGACCTGCCGTTCGGCGCCGATGCCACCCCGGAACGCGCGCTGGATGCCTCGCTGCAGCTGCTGCAGGCCGGTGCCGAGATGGTCAAGATCGAAGGTGCCGGCTTCAAGGTCGACATCATCCGCTACCTGGTCGAGCGCGAGATTCCGGTCTGCGCGCACCTGGGCCTGACCCCGCAATCGGTGCTGCGCCTGGGCGGCTTCAAGATCCAGGGCCGCGGCGATGCTGCGCGCCAGCTGGTGGAGGATGCCAGGGCCGTGGCCGCCGCAGGCGCCAGCATCATGGTGCTTGAATGCGTGCCGACCCCCGTCGCCGCCGAAGTGACCGCTGCGGTGGATGTGCCGACCATCGGTATAGGTGCTGGCCCGCAGTGCGATGGCCAGGTGCTGGTGCTGCACGATTTCCTCGGCCTGGACAGTGGCCATCGCCGTCCCAAGTTCGTCAAGGATTTCCTTGCCGAAGGCGGCTCGGTGGCCGGTGCCACCCGCGCATTTGCCGACGCCGTGCGCGACGGCAGCTTCCCCGACGAACAGCACGCGTACGCCCAATGATCCAGACCTTCAACGAGCTCGGCGCGCTGCGCGGGCAGATCGCCCAGTGGAAGCGCGAGGGCCTGCGCGTGGCGCTGGTGCCGACCATGGGCAACCTGCATGGGGGCCACCATTCGCTGGTGGCGCTGGCCCGCCAGTACGCCGACAAGGTGGTGGCGAGCATCTTCGTCAACCCGACCCAGTTCGGGCCGAACGAGGACTTCAGCCGCTACCCGCGCACGCCCGAGGCCGACGTGGCCGGGCTGGAGCAGGCTGGCTGTGATGCGGTGTGGCTGCCCAGCGTCGAGGCGATGTACCCGCTGGGCGTGGACAAGACCACGCGCATGCACGCGCCGGGCGTGAGTGAAGTGCTGGAAGGTGCCAGCCGTCCGGGGCACTTCGATGGCGTCTGCACGGTGGTGGCACGCCTGTTCCTGCAGGTGCAGCCGGACGTGGCCGTGTTCGGTCGCAAGGACTACCAGCAGCTGGCCGTCATCAAGCAGATGGTGGCCGAGCTGTCGTTCCCGGTCCAGATCGTCGGCGCCGAGATCGTGCGCGACGAGGACGGCCTGGCCAAGAGCTCGCGCAACCAGTACCTGAGCGCCGAACAGCGTCCGGTCGCGACCACCATCCACCGGACCCTGCTGGGCATGCGCGAAGGCTACGTGGCCGGGCAGGCACGTGAACGCATCGAGGCCGAGGCCACTGCCGCATTGCAGGCGGCCGGTTTCCAGGTTGACTACGCGGTGCTGCGCACTCCGGAGCTGGCCGAGCCGACCTTCGACGGCGGCGGCCGGGTGGCGCTGATCGCCGCACGGCTGGGTACCACCCGGCTGATCGACAACCTGGAGTTCTGAGTTCCGGCGGTGCCGCGCGATGCATGGGGTCAGATCCCTTTCCCAGGGGAAAAGGGATCCGACCCCGGTTTCACCGCCTACCTGAACAGGTTGCCGGCCGTAATGCCCGGCGCTGTGCGGGTGCTAGAATCCGCTCTTTCCTTTGCCGTTGCAGCGCCCCCCATGCACCTGTCCCTGCTCAAGACCAAGATCCACCGCGCCACCGTCACCCATTCCGAGCTGAACTACGAAGGCTCGATCGCCATCGATGACAACCTGCTGGCTGCCACTGGCATCCGCGAGTTCGAACA
This sequence comes from Stenotrophomonas maltophilia group sp. Smal12, assembly GCF_037079935.1. NCBI lineage: Bacteria > Pseudomonadati > Pseudomonadota > Gammaproteobacteria > Lysobacterales > Lysobacteraceae > Stenotrophomonas > Stenotrophomonas maltophilia group sp. Smal12. The sequence goes on from NZ_JBAWUK010000071.1 coordinate 14,316, forward strand.
GGTGCACATCTGGGACGTGACCAACGGTGCGCGCTTCTCGACCTATGCCATCCGCGCCGAAGCCGGCAGCGGCGTTGTCTCGCTCAACGGTGGCGCCGCGCGCCACGTGCAGGTCGGTGACATCATCATCATCGCCGCGTTCGCCAGCATGACCGAGCAGGAAGCTGACAGCTTCAAGCCGAAGCTGGTGTACGTTGATGGCAACAACCAGATCACCCACACCAACGACACGATCCCGACCCAGGCCGCATGACAACGAACAACGGATTCGACTCGCTGCATTCCCACGCCCAGCGCCTGAAGGGCGCAAGCATTCCCAGCCTGCTCGCCGCCGAACCCGGCCGCGTGCAGGACCTGGCGCTGCGGGTCGGTCCGTTGTACGTCAACTTCGCCCGTCAGAAGTACGATGCCGCGGCGCTGCAGGCGTTGCTGGCGCTGGCTGCCGAGCGTGATGTCGGCGGCGCCATCACCCGCCTGTTCCGCGGCGAGCAGGTCAATCTGACCGAAGGCCGCGCCGCGCTGCATACCGCGCTGCGTGGCGACGTGGTCGATGCGCCGGTGGCGGCCGAGGCCTATGCCACCGCGCGCGGCATCCGCCAGCGCATGGGCGTGCTGGTGCGCGCGCTGGAAGACAGCGGCGTGACCGATGTGGTCAGTGTCGGCATCGGGGGATCCGACCTCGGGCCGCGCCTGGTCGCCGATGCGCTGCGCCCGGTCAGCGGTGCGCGCCTGCGCGTGCATTTCGTGTCGAACGTGGACGGCGCCGCCATGCAGCGCACGCTGGCCACGCTGGATCCGGCGAAGACCGCCGGCATCCTGATCTCCAAGACCTTCGGTACCCAGGAAACCCTGCTCAACGGCCAGATCCTGCACGACTGGCTGGGTGGCAGCGAGCGCCTGTATGCGGTCAGCGCCAATCCGGAGCGCGCCGCCAAGGCCTTCGCGATCGCCGCCGATCGCGTGCTGCCGATGTGGGACTGGGTCGGTGGCCGTTATTCGCTGTGGTCGGCGGTGGGTTTCCCGATCGCGCTGGCAATCGGCTTCGAACGTTTTGAACAGCTGCTGGAAGGCGCTGCGCAGATGGATGCGCATGCGCTGGATGCACCGCTGGAGCGCAACCTGCCGGTGCTGCACGGCCTCACCGACATCTGGAACCGTAACCTGCTGGGCCATGCCACGCACGCGGTGATGACCTACGACCAGCGCCTGGCGCTGCTGCCGGCTTACCTGCAGCAGCTGGTGATGGAGAGCCTGGGCAAGCGCGTGCAGCGCGACGGCCAGCCGGTCACCGTCGACACCGTGCCGGTGTGGTGGGGCGGGGCAGGGACCGACGTGCAGCACAGCTTCTTCCAGGCGCTGCACCAGGGCACCAGCATCGTTCCGGCCGACTTCATCGGCTGTGTGCACAACGATGATCCGTATACGATCAATCACCAGGCCCTGCTGGCCAACCTGCTGGCGCAGACCGAAGCGCTGGCCAATGGCCAGGGCAGCGAAGATCCGCACCGCGACTACCCGGGGGGCCGGCCGAGCACGCTGATCCTGCTCGACGCGTTGACCCCGCAGGCGCTGGGTGCACTGATCGCCATGTACGAGCACGCTGTATACGTGCAGTCGGTGATCTGGAACATCAACGCCTTCGACCAGTTCGGTGTCGAGCTGGGCAAGCAGCTGGCCAGTGGCCTGCTGCCGGCGCTGCAGGGCGAGGATGTGGCGGTTGCCGATCCGATGACCCGCGAGATCCTGGCGCAGTTGAAGGGCTGATGCCCGGGTAGTGGGGGGGGGCGGGCCGGCCGCCCGCGCCGGTACACGAAGTAGAAATAGTTGCGGCCACCGGGCCCGCCCACCCGGTAATACCGTGGGTGCAAAACATCTTAGCAATTCTTGGGGGGTCGGGGCCCGCTTGCCCTTTGTCAAGTAAGAAGTCCACTCCCAGTCCCTAAACAGTGAA
>NZ_JBAWUK010000072.1:0-16126 GCF_037079935.1 Stenotrophomonas maltophilia group sp. Smal12
ACGGCCTGGTGCTTGAACTCATCGGTGTAGCTACGACGGGTGATACGGGACATAAGGGACCTCCAAGTGCGATCAAAGTATCGCTTCTTGGCGTCCGCTGACGGGGGGCCAGATCAGACACCCCCGCCACCGGACCCACCCCGCCTTCGACAGATTTCGGCGATCTGCGGTACATCCACGCCATGCGTGGATGCTCCCCGGTAGTGCCGGCCGCTGGCCGGCAACCAGGAAATGTCAGAAATCAGGCATTGAAGAGCACAGCGACCGGCTTTTGCCTTTGTTTTTTTCTTCTGTCTTTCGTGGCTGGCCGCGCAGGAACCCGCCCGGCCAATCCCCAGAAATCCGCTGTTCGCGGCAAGCCCCAGCCACGAGGGGGCTCCGCCGATGGCCGCCGACTGCGCGCCAGCGCCGCTTTCCGCCCAAATCGCCGAACCATGCGCTTGCTCACGGATTGACCACGCAATTGATGACAACGTTGTCCCCACCTGGTGCCGGACTCTCTCCCCGGCCTCCCAGGTGCCTCCGTCCGGCCCCTCCGTCGCCTTCCCGGGCGACGCCCGGACCTGCGTCACGCGCGGCGCCATCGGGGCCCGCGCGCCCTTTGATCGGAGACTCACCCATGTACGACCCGATTGTGCGCAGTGCCGAACGTTCGACCCGAAGCTGTCGTCCCCGCCACCTGGCCTGGCTGCTTGCCCTGGCTGCCGGTACCGCCGCCCTGCCCGGCCTGGCGCAGGCCGCCAGCTGTGCCGGGGTGGCGCAGTGGGACCAGGCCAAGATCTACCGGGCCGGCGACACCCTGCAGAAAGGAGGCGTCCTCTATCGGGCGAACCAGGACATCTGGAACGCGCCGCCGGACCATCCGGCCGGTGCGCCCTACTACACCAACCTCGGCGCCTGCGATGGCGGCGGCGTCAACCAGCCGCCGGTGGTCAGCCTGACCTCGCCGGCCAACGGTGCCACCTTCAGTGCCGGCAGCACGGTCAACGTGACCGCCACCGCCAGTGATCCGGACGGCAGCGTCGCCAAGGTCGAGTTCTTCCGCGATGGCAGCACGCTCGGCGTGGCCACCAGTGCGCCGTATGCGGCCAGCTGGGCCAATGCCAGCGCCGGCAGCCACACCCTGCGCGCGGTCGCCACCGACAACAACAACGCCACCGCCAGCACCGCGACGATCACCATCACCGTCAACGCCGCCGGTAGCGACACCACCGCACCGAGCGTGCCGGGCGGGCTGGCGGTCGGCACCCGTACCGCCAACAGCATCGCCCTCAGCTGGAGCCCGTCCACCGACAACACCGGCGGCAGTGGCCTGGCCGGCTATGACGTGTACCGCAACGGCAGCCTGGTCGGTTCACCGTCCAGTGCCAGCTATGTGGATGGCGGGCTGACTGCATCGACCACCTACCGCTACCGCGTACGGGCCCGCGACAACGCCGGCAATGCCTCGGCACAAGGCACCGAGATCAGCGCCACCACGCTGGCCGGCGACGGCGGCACCACCGGCAAGCGGGTCATCGGCTACTTCACCCAGTGGGGCATCTATGGCCGCAACTACCGGGTCAAGAACATCGACAGCAGCGGCTCGGCCGCGCGCCTGACCCACATCAACTACGCGTTCGGCAACGTGCGCAACAACCGCTGCGAAGTGGGCATCACCCAGCCGTCGGATCCGAACAGTGGTGCCGGTGGCGATGCCTTCGCCGACTACACCAAGGCCTTCAGTGCCGCCGAGAGCGTCAGCGGCAGTGCCGATACCTGGGACCAGCCGCTGCGTGGCAACTGGAACCAGCTCAAGCAGCTCAAGGCCAAGTATCCGAACCTGAAGGTACTGATCTCGCTGGGTGGCTGGACCTGGTCGCGCGGCTTCTCCAGCGCGGCGCGTCCGGAAAACCGCCAGGCGTTCGTCGCCTCGTGCATCGACGCCTACATCAAGGGCAACCTGCCGGTGACCGACGGTGCCGGTGGTGCCGGTGCCGCACTGGGCGTGTTCGACGGCATCGACATCGACTGGGAATACCCGGTGGCCTGCGGCATCGAATGCGGCAAGCCGGAAGACAACGCCAACTTCACCGCGCTGATGGCAGAGTTCCGCCGCCAGCTTGATGCAGTGCGTCCGGGCCTGTTGCTGACGGTGGCGGTGGGTGCGGGCATCGACAAGATCCGCGTCACCGATCCGGCCGCGTACCACCCGTACCTGGACTACATCAACGTGATGACCTACGACTTCCACGGCGCGTGGGATGCGAAGACCAATCACCAGTCGGCGCTGTTCGATTCGCCCAATGATCCGTCCACCGGCGACCAGAAGCTGTACAACAGCAACGACGCCATCGAGGCCTTCATCAGCCGTGGCGTGCCCGCCGCCAAGCTCAACCTGGGCATCGGCTACTACGGGCGTGGCTGGACCGGTGTGGCCAATGCCAACAACGGCCTGTACCAGACCGCGAGCGGTGCCGCCCCGGGTACCTACGAGGCCGGCATCGAGGACTGGAAGGTGCTGAAGAACCTGGCGTGGCCGGGCTACACCGACAACACCGCCGGCGCCACCTGGATCTACAACGGCAGCACGTTGTGGAGCTTCGACACCCCGGCCAACATCACCCGCAAGATGGGTTACGTGAAGACCCAGGGCCTGGGCGGTGCATTCGTCTGGGAGTTCAGCGGTGACGATGCGCAGGGCACGCTGACCAAGGCGGTCAGTGATGGCCTGAAGTAAGAAAAAAGCCGGGGATGCGATACACGCATCCCCGGCCTCCTGCCTGCAGCGCCGATCAGCGCTTGGCCGACAGCTTTTCCAGCGCCGCACGCAGCTGTGCCGGCGGCAGGTAACCGCCCAGCTGGGTGCCATCCGGCGCGAAGATCGCCGGCGTGCCATTCACGCCCAGCTGCTGGCCCAGCGCGTACTGCATCGCCACCGGGTTGGTGCAGTTCTTGGCCGGCACGCTGCCACCGCGCTTGGCGTTGGTCAGGGCCTGGCGACGATCCGCTGCGCACCAGACCGAAATCATGTCGGTGTAGTCCTTGCTGCCCAGCCCCATGCGCGGGAACGCCAGGTACTCGACGGTGATGCCGTTGCGGTTGAGCTCGGCGATGTCCTGGTGCAGCTTGCGGCAGTATCCGCACTCGATGTCGGTGAACACGCTGATGGTGTATTTCGCGTTCGGCGCGGCGAACACGATGCGATCACCGTGGTTGGCCTTGGCCAGCAGGCCGCGACGGTAGCCGAGCAGGCCTTCGCTGTTGGCCGGGCCCTTGGCACGGGTGTCGTAGGGCTGCGACTGGAACAGGTAGCGGCCGTCATCGGACACGTACAGCAGCTGGCCGGACACCACCACCTCGCGGAAGCCCGGGAACGGCGCGGCACCGATGTAATCGACCTGGAAGCCCGGGTTGAGCGCGGTCAACGCGGCACGGACCGCCTGGTCGGCCGGTGCGTTCGCGGCCGGGCTGGCCTTGGCCGCAGCGGTGGGCGCCTTGGCGGCCGGCGGGGCCGGCTGGGCGCAGGCGGTCAGGCTGAGCGCACCGAACACGGCGGCGATGGCAAATCGGAGCATGAAACGATCCGCGGCAGAAGAAGGTCCCGGATTCTGACACAGCCGCCGGCAGCGGGCCGCGCTGCCATGGACGGGCCCGGGCAGCGATTCAGGCCCGCACTCAGCCGCGTGGATGGTGGCGGGCATGCAGTTTCTGCAGGTGTTCGCGCGCCACCAGGGTGTAGATCTGGGTGGTGGATAGCGAGCTGTGCCCGAGCAGCATCTGCAGCGCGCGCAGGTCGGCACCCCGGTTGAGCAGATGGGTGGCGAAGCTGTGCCGCAGCCCATGCGGACTGATCCGTGCCGGGTCGATGCCAGCCACCTGCGCGTGGCGCTTGACCAGGTGCCAGAATGCCTGCCGGGTCAGCGCCTGCAGGGTCGGCTCGATGAACAACGGGGTCTGCCCGTCGGGCAGGGCCTGCACCTTGCCCTTGCCGACCAGCTGCGGGCGCGACTGCTGCAGGTAACGCTCCAGCCAGTGCTGCGACTCCTCGCCCAACGGCACCAGCCGTTCCTTGCTGCCCTTGCCGGTGACCCGCAGCACGCCCTGGCGCAGGTTGACCGCGGTGGCCGGCAGCAGCACCAGCTCGCTGACGCGCAGGCCGGCGGCGTACATCAGCTCCAGCATGGCGCGGTCGCGCAGCCCCAGCGGGCTGTCGATGTCAGGCGCCGCCAGCAGCGCATCGATCTGGCTTTCGGCCAACGCCTTGGGCAGCAAGCGTGGCAGCTTGGGCGGATCCAGCAGCGCGCTGGGATCCTCGCTGCGTTCGCCACGGCGCACGCCATCGGCGAAGAAGGCCCGCAGCGCCGACAACAACCGCGCATTGCTGCGCGGCGACCAGCCATGGCGGGTGCGCCAGGCCAGGTAATCGAACAACCCCGCGCGCTCGATGCCGGCCAGGCCACCGTCACGTCCATCCATCCAGCGCGCCAGGCCTTCCAGATCGCGGCGGTAGCTGTCGAGGGTGGCGCGGGCCAGGCCGTTCTCGGCCCAGATCGCATCGAGGAAGCGCTGGATGCGTGCGCTGTCGTCGGCACGCAGTTCGGGCAGTTGCTGGACCAGCTGGCGGCGTTCGGCGGGGGTGGAAACAAGGGCCATGCGTGCAGGATACGAGGGCCACTGCGGGCACGGCCAGCTTTGCGTATGCTCGGCGCATGTCCCGCCCCGCCACCGACACGGCCCCTGCAGCCGCCAGCGAACTGCCCCGCCCGCGCGCACTGCTGCCGTGGCGCCTTCTGGCAATGGTCTACGACGCGTTGCCGGTGCTGGCGCTGTGGATGCTGGCCGGCACGTTGTTCACCCTGGCCTACACCTTCAGCGGCCACGCGCAGCGCGAGAACATCGCGCCGTTCAGTGCCTGGCAGTGGCTGCTGTGGGCGACCTGCTGGGTCATCACCGGCGGGTACGCCACTGCCAGCTGGCGTCGCGGCGGGCAGACGCTGGGCATGCGGCCGTGGCGGCTGAAAGTGCAATCGCGCGATGGCACGCCGTTGCGGCGCGGCCAGCTATGGCGGCGCTTTGCTATTGGCACGCTGTCACTGCTGCTGGGCGGGCTGGGATTCTGGTGGGCGTGGGTCGACCGCGAACGGCTGACCTGGCACGACCGCGCCAGCGGCACCCGCCTGGTGCGCATGCCCAAGCGGTGATGCGTCACCCTTCAATCCGATCCAGCGCAGCGCTCGGCGCTACACCAACGAGGGTCAGCCCGACTTGCGCCGGAACAACAGTCCGGACACGGCCAGCATGACGATCGGCGGCAGCGCATAGGCAATGCGGTAATCGAACTTCAGCGCGCCGGCCATGCGACCGAAGAACAGCTGCAGCAGCCAGAAGCCCAGCGCGAACAGAATGCCCAGGAACAGGCGCTTGCCCATGCCGCCACTGCGCAGCGACCCGAACGCGAACGGTACCGCCGCCAGGCACAGCGCCAGCACGTTCACCGGGTAGAACCAGCGGCTCCAGTACACATCCTCGAAATCGCGCGCATCCAGCCCGTTGCGCTGGCGGTAGGCAATGCTGGTACTCAGCTCGGCCACGCTGAGGTTGCGCGGCTTGGCGATGCCGGTGGCCAGCGCCGCCGGATCCAGCTTCGAGTTCCACGGCTCACGCGCCACTTCCTGGCGGGTGGCCGAGCGCTCGCCGAAGGTATCGCGGCGCACACCAGTCAGCACCCAGCCGTCCTTGTCATGCTCGGCCGTGGCCGCATGGGTCAGCGAGGCGATGTTGCCGTCTTCGGCGATCCGGTACAGGCGCACGTCGCGCAGGATCAGCCGCGTGCCCTTGTCACCCACCAGCTGCTCCTCGCCGCTCTGGGCGTTGAGGAAGGTGTCGCCTTCTCGCGCCCACAGCCCGGAATACCGGGTTGTCGAGATATCCAGCCCCCACTTGGCGCTGGTCTTCAGCGCATCGGCACGGCCCTGGCCCCACGGCCCCAGCGTCTCGGCGCTGAGCACCATCACCGCGGTCAACAGCGACAGCGCGATCGCCACCGACACGCTCAGGCGCTTGCGCGACAGGCCCAGCGCACGCAGGGCGGTCAGCTCCGAGGTCGCCGCCAGCTGGCCCAGGCCCATCAGTGCACCGATCACCGCGGCGGTCGGGAACATCGTGTAGGCGCGGCGCGGCACCGTGTACAGCACCCAGGCAGCGGCATGGCCCAGCGTATAGCCGTTCTTGCCGATGTCCTTGAACTCGCCGGAGAAGGCCATCACCACGTCCAGGCCGACCAGCACCGCCCAGGTCAGCAGCACCGTGGTGAACACCGAGCGACCCAGGTACAGGTCGAAACGCATCGGGCGCAGCCTCATGCGCGGGCTCCCTTCGGGCGGCCCAGGCGGCCATCACGTACATACATCCAGATCGCCAGCGCCAGCAGCGGCACCGTCAACCACCACAGGCCAAGCGCGGCCGGAATCTTGCCGTTGGCGATCCAGCCACTGCCGATGAACATCAGGTTGGTACCCACCATGTAGGCCATCAGGGCCAGCATCATGCGGCCATAACGCTGCTGGCGCGGCGAACTGCGGCCCAGCGGCACGGTCAGCAGGGCGAAGGCCAGCGCGATCAGCGGCGGTGCCAGGCGGCGGTGCAGCTGCGCCTGCGCCTGCGGGCGCGCATCGCCGATCAGCTGCAGGGTCGGCATCAGTTCCGGGTCGTCCTCGGTGCGGGTCTGCGCGCCGTCGGGCAGGGCCACGTCGTTGCGGGCAAAGGTCGCCAGCCGATAATCGAGTGCGCCGGCCACCGGCCCTTCCACCTGGTGGCCGTCATCCAGCTCCAGGAAACGCTGGCGGGTGCCCTCGAAGTACATGCGGCCGCTGTTGGCCGACACCACTTCCAGGCGGTCGTCCTTCTGCCGCTGCAGGAACACCTTGCCCAGCTGGGTGCCATCGGGCGAGATCGAGGACAGGTAGACCACGCCGCCGTTGGGCAGCGGCGTGAAACGGCCCGGCTCCAGGCCGGCCATCAGCACGCTGCGGTTGGCCTCGATGATCATCTGCTCGGCCACCCGGCCGGCCCACGGGCCCAGCCACAGCGAGCAGGCGCCGACCAGCAGCACCACCGGCACCACCAGCATCAGCAGCGGCCGCAGCAGCCGCTTGGGGCCTACCCCGATCGCGGTGATGACCGCCATCTCCGAGTCGCGGTACAGGCGGGCAATGGCCAGCAGCAGGCCCAGCATCAGCGCCAGCGGCAGGATCAGCGGCAGGTAGGCGATGAACTGCAGGCCCAGCTGCGAGAACAGCAGCTTGGCCGGCAGGCGCCCGTCGGCGATGTTGCCGAGGATGTCCACCATCACGCCGCCCACGCTGACCACCAGCAGGACGATCAGGGTAGCCAGGAAACTCTGGACGAAATCGCCCAGCAGGTATCGGTCGAGCTTGAGCATGGGGCGGTGGTTTAAACTCTGGGGTTCGTTCGCGGTGCCGCCCAGTCTACTGTCTGGGCGTAAACGGCCTGCGATTGTACGGACTCGCCAATGGAATCTGCTCAATGGCCCTCGAATTCACCCTGAACCACGTTGCTCCGGCCGCCGCCACCGTTGATTGCCTGGTGGTCGGCGCGTATGCCGACCATACCCTGACCCCGGCCGCGCAGGCCCTGGACGCCGCCAGCGGTGGCCGCCTGGCCGCCCTGGCCCAGCGTGGCGACCTGTCCGGCAAGACCGGCACGACCACCCTGCTGCACGACCTGCCGGGCGTGACTGCGCCGCGCGTGCTGGTGGTCGGCCTGGGCGACGCCGCCCGCTTCGGCGTGCCGCAGTACCTGAAGGCCGTGGGCGACGCGGTGCGCGCGCTGAAGGCCGGTGCCGCCCGCAGCGCGCTGTTCACCCTGTCCGAAGTGGCCGTGAAGGACCGCGATGCGGCCTGGGCGATCCGCCAGGCGGTGATCGCCGCCGATCACGCCGCGTATCGCTACACCGCCACCCTGGGCAAGAAGAAGGCCGACGATGCCGGCCTGGCCCAGCTCGCCATTGCCGGTGACGACGCCCAGGCCCTGGCCCAAGGCCAGGCGATCGCTGCCGGTGTCGAGTTCGCCCGCGAACTGGGCAACCTGCCGCCGAACTACTGCACCCCGGCCTACCTGGCCGAGGTCGGCGTGAAGTTCGCCGGCGAGCACGACGGTGCCGAAGCCGAGATCCTCGACGAGCACCAGATGGAAGCGCTGGGCATGGGCTCGCTGCTGGCGGTGGCCCGCGGTTCGGCCAACCGCCCGCGCCTGGTCGTGCTGAAGTGGAACAACGGCGGCGACGCCAAGCCCTACGTGCTGGTCGGCAAGGGCATCACCTTCGATACCGGTGGCGTCAACCTGAAGACCCAGGGCGGCATCGAAGAGATGAAGTACGACATGTGCGGTGGCGCCAACGTCATCGGCACCTTCGTCGCGGCGGTCAAGGCCAAGCTGCCGCTGAACCTGGTGGTGGTGGTACCGGCGGTGGAAAACGCCATCGACGGCAACGCCTACCGTCCGTCCGACGTGATCACCTCGATGTCGGGCAAGACCATCGAAGTCGGCAACACCGACGCCGAAGGCCGCCTGATCCTGTGCGACGCACTGACCTATGCGCAGCGCTTCGAACCGGCCGCGCTGGTCGACGTCGCCACCCTGACCGGTGCCTGCATGGTCGCCCTGGGCCACCAGACCGCCGGCCTGATGAGCAAGCACGACGACCTGGCCAGCGAGCTGCTGGCCGCCGGCGAGCAGGTGTTCGACCGCGCCTGGCGCCTGCCGCTGTGGGACGAGTACCAGCCGATGCTGGATTCGACCTTCGCCGACGTCTACAACATCGGCGGCCGCTGGGCCGGCGCGATCACCGCCGGCTGCTTCCTGTCGCGCTTCACCGAAGGCCAGCGCTGGGCCCACCTGGACATCGCCGGCGTGGCCAGCGATGAAGGCAAGCGCGGCATGGCCACCGGCCGCCCGGTCGGCCTGCTGAGCCAGTGGCTGCTGGACCAGGTCGCCCGCGCCTGATGCCGTACCCGACCCTGGCCGGCAGACGCCGGCCGGGGCCTCGCCCGGCACTGCCGGGCCCCTGCCTGACCCGGACCCTGCCATGCCCCGCGCCGACTTCTACCTGATCGCCAAGCCCCGTTTCCTGACCGAGCCCCTGCGCCTGGTCTGCGAGCTGGCGCGCAAGGCCAACGACGCCGGGCTGTTCACCCTGGTGCTGGCCCGCGACCAGGCCCAGGCCGAAGAGCTGGACGAGCTGCTGTGGGCCTTCGACAACGATGCCTACATCCCGCACCAGATCGCCGGGGAAGACATGGACGAGGAAGAAGCCCTGGTGCTGATCGCCGTGCCCGGCACCGAGGCACCGGCGCGTCCGCTGGTGATCAACCTGCGCGACGCGCCCTGGCTGGGCCAGTGCGAGCGCGTGCTGGAAGTGGTTCCGGCCGATCCGGAAGCGCGCGAACCGCTGCGCGAGCGCTGGCGCCAGTACAAGGCGGCCGGTTACGACCTGAACAAGCACGACATGTAAGCGCGCCCCGGCCCCCTTGATGGGCCGCCGCCGCGCCCTGATCCTTCAACGATTACCTCCTGGTTCCCCCGCATGCCCCAACTCGCCTCCAGCTACGACCCGACGTCCTTCGAGACCGACCTCTACGAGGCCTGGGAGAAGGCCGGCCACTTCAAGCCGTCCGGCACGGGCGAGCCGTACACCATCCTGCTGCCGCCGCCGAACGTGACCGGCACGCTGCACATGGGCCACGCGTTCCAGCAGACCCTGATGGATGCGCTGGTGCGCTACCACCGCATGCGCGGCTACGACACGCTGTGGCAGGTCGGTACCGACCACGCCGGCATCGCCACCGAAATGGTGGTCAGCCGCAACCTGGCGCTGGAAGGCAAGGGCGAGACCCGCGACTCGCTGGGCCGCGAAGGCTTCATCGGCAAGGTCTGGGAGTGGAAGCAGCAGTCCGGCGACACCATCGAGCGCCAGATGCGCCGCCTCGGCACCTCCGCCGACTGGTCGCGCAGCACTTTCACCATGGACCCGCAGCCGTCGGCGGCAGTCAATGAAGCGTTCGTGCGCTGGTACGAGCAGGGCCTGATCTACCGCGGCCAGCGCCTGGTCAACTGGGACCCGGTGCTGAAGACCGCCATTTCCGACCTGGAGGTGGAGAGCGCCGAGGAAGACGGCTTCCTGTGGTCGATCGCCTACACGCTCGATGAAGGCCTGAGCTACGAGCACGTCGAGCGCGATGCCGACGGCGTGGAAACCCTGCGCGAAACCCGCGACTACCTGGTGGTCGCCACCACCCGCCCGGAAACCCTGCTGGGCGATACCGCGGTGATGGTGCACCCGGAAGATGCGCGCTACGCGCACCTGATCGGCAAGAGCGTGGTGCTGCCGCTGACCGGCCGCCGCGTGCCGGTGATCGCCGACGAGTACGTGGACCGCGCGTTCGGCACCGGCGTGGTCAAGGTCACCCCGGCCCATGATTTCAATGACTATGAAGTCGGCGTGCGCCACAGCCTGCCGATGATCAACCTGTTCACCCCGGTGGCGGCGCTGAACGAGAACGCGCCCGAGCGCTTCCAGGGCCTGGACCGTTATGACGCGCGCAAGGCCGTGCTGGCCGAACTGGAAGACCTCGGCATCCTGGTCGAAACCAAGGCGCACAAGCTGCAGGTGCCGCGCGGCGACCGTACCGGCCAGGTGATCGAGCCGTACCTGACCGACCAGTGGTTCGTGAAGATGGACGAGCTGGCCAGGCGTGGCCTGGAACTGGTCGAGGACGGAAGCATTGCCTTCGTGCCGCCGAACTGGATCAACACCTACCGCCACTGGATGAACAACATCCAGGACTGGTGCATCAGCCGCCAGCTGTGGTGGGGCCATCGCATTCCGGCGTGGTTCGACGCCGCTACCGGCACCTGCTACGTCGGCCGCAGCGAAGAGGATGTGCGGGCAAAGCACAACCTGGGCAGCGAGGTGGTGCTGAACCAGGAAAGCGACGTGCTGGAGACCTGGTTCTCCTCGCAGCTGTGGCCGTTCTCCACCCTGGGCTGGCCCAACGAACAGGCCATGGCCGAGCGCGGCTTCGACCGCTACCTGCCGTCGTCGGTGCTGATCACCGGCTTCGACATCATCTTCTTCTGGGTGGCGCGCATGATCATGGCCACCGACAACCTGGTCGGGAAGATCCCGTTCAAGGACGTCTACTTCACCGGCCTGATCCGCGACGGCCAGGGCCAGAAGATGTCCAAGAGCAAGGGCAACGTGCTCGACCCGCTGGACATCATCGACGGCATCAGCATCGACGACCTGGTCGCCAAGCGCACCGGCGGCCTGATGCAGCCGAAGATGGTGGAGAAGATCGAGAAGGCCACCCGCAGGGAATTCCCGGACGGCATTGCAGCCCACGGTGCCGATGCGCTGCGCTTCACCATCGCCGCGCTGGCCACCCACGGCCGCGACATCAAGTTCGACATGAACCGCGCCGAGGGCTACAAGAACTTCTGCAACAAGCTGTGGAACGCCAGCCGCTTCGCGCTGATGAACACCGAAGGTGCTGCGTTCACCGGCGTTCCCAAGCCGCGTACCGATGCCGAGCGCTGGATCCTGGCGCGCCTGGCCGCCACCACCGCCGAAGCGCAGGGCCATTTCGCCGCCTATCGTTTCGACCTGCTGGCGCAGTGCCTGTACGAATTCGCCTGGAACGCGTTCTGCGACTGGTTCCTGGAACTGAGCAAGCCGGCGCTGAACGGCGCCGACGCCGCCGATGCCGAGAGCACCCGCCACACCCTGCTGTACGTGCTGGAAGCGCTGCTGCGCCTGCTGCACCCGCTGACGCCGTTCATCACCGAACAGCTGTGGCAGCAGCTGGCGCCGCGCCTGGGCCTGGCCGAAACCACGCTGTCGTTGCGCCCGTACCCCACCGCCGCCGAGTTCGAGGGCGATTTCGCCCAGGCCGAGGCCGACGTGGAATGGCTGAAGGCGGTGATCAGTGCGGTCCGTCGCGTGCGCAGCGAACTGAACGTCGCGCCGTCCAGGCTGGTGCCACTGCGCCTGCAGGCCGGCCTGGCGCAGGACCGGGTGCGCATCGAGCGCTTCAGCGCCTCGCTGTCGTTCCTGCTGAAGCTGGACAGCATCCAGTGGCTGGCCGAAGGCGAAAGCGCGCCGCCGGCCGCGGCCGCGATCGTGGGCGAGCTGAAGCTGCTGGTACCGCTGGAAGGCCTGGTCGATCTTGATGCTGAGCGTGCGCGCCTGGACAAGGAAATCAAGCGCGTGGAAGGCGAACAGGAAAAGAGCGAGACCAAGCTGGCCAGGTTCACCGACAAGGTGCCGCCGGCGGTGGTCGAGCAGGAACGCGTGCGCCTGGTCGACTGGAACACCCAGCTGGCCGGCCTGCGCGAGCAGCGCGCGAAGCTGTAACCGCCGCAGGGAAGGAAACGCCGGGCACTGCCCGGCGTTTCCTTCTGTAGAGTCGGGCGGTGCTCGACGCATGACAGCAGTCGAGCATGGCTCGACTCTGCATTTCTCTCGCATGGCATCATCACCGGATGCCGATTTCCATCTTCCTGCTGGTCCTCGCTGCCGCGGCGCTGCATGCCAGCTGGAACGCGATCGTCAAACGCGGGCCGGACAAGTTCCTCGGCACGGTGCTGGTCACCGGAAGCGCAGCGCTGCTGTCCGCCGCTGCGCTGCCCCTGCTGCCGTTCCCCGCCGCGCACAGCTGGCCGTGGCTGGGCGCATCGGTGCTGTTGCAGGTGACCTATTACGGACTGGTCGCACGCTGTTACCAGCAGGTCGACATGAGCCTGGCCTATCCGCTGATGCGTGGCTGCGCGCCGATCCTGGTCGCACTGGCGGGCACGCTGCTGGGTGAGACGCTGCCGGCGGCAGCCTGGCTGGGGGTGGTGCTGGTAAGCACCGGCATCCTGTGCATGGCGCTGGGTGCACGGGGCGGCCAGCTGCGACTGCCGCTGCTGACCGCAGCGATGATCGCCACCTACACGCTGGTCGACGCACACGGCGCACGCCAGTCCGGCAATGCGCTCAGCTACACGTTGTGGTTGTTCCTGCTGTCCGGCATCCCGCTGCCGCTGTGGGGGGTGTACACGCGCGGCAGCGCGGTGCTGCACTATGCACGGCAGCATTGGCCGCTGGGGCTGGCCGGCGGCGTCGGCACCACCGCCTCCTATGCGATGGCGCTGTGGGCCATGACCCAGGTGCCGGTGGCGATGGTCTCGGCGCTGCGCGAATCCTCGATCCTGTTCGCGCTGCTGATCTCGGTGTTCCTGCTGCGCGAACGGATACCCCGCACGCGCTGGCTGGCAGCGGTGCTCATCGTCGGCGGTGTGCTGGCGTTGCGCCTGGCGTGAGCGACGCATCGGTGGTGCCGGCCGCTGGCCGGCAACCCCTCCCCTTTACAGCGGCGGCATCGCCTGCAGGTCGCCGTCGACCAGCTCGATGGCCATCACCACCGCATCCTCGCGGCCCTGTGCAGCCGGGTAGTAGCGCGGGCGGCGGCCGATCTCGTTGAAGCCTTCGCTGTGGTACAGCGCCAGTGCCGGCGTATTGGATGGGCGCACTTCCAGGAACACGCGCTGTGCGCCGCGATCGGCGGCCAGCCGCACCAGCGCGCGCAGCAGCTGGCGGCCCAGCCCGCGCGACTGCGCCAGCGGATCGATGCAGATGTTCAGCACGTGCGCTTCATCGGCGGCGATGCTGAGCACGCCATAGCCGACCAGCAGGCCATCGCGCTCCATCGCCAGGCCGGGATAGCCGGCGCGCAGGCAGTCGATGAAGATGCCGCGGGTCCAGGGGAAGGGATAGCCCCGCAGCTCGATCGCCATCACGGCATTGAGGTCGCTCTCGCGCAGCGCGCGCAGGCTGACCGGACCGGGCCGGGTCACCGCGCTCATGGCGTTCCCCGCTTGCGCAGGGCTCGCAGCTGCGGCCACAGCGCACGCTTGGCCGCCGGATCGCGGCGCAGCTGGTCCAGCGGCCAGCTGTCCATCAGCGCCTGCGTGGCCGGGTCATTCGGGTTGCAGCCGGACGCGCGCAGCAGCGCGATCTGCAGACGGTCCGGCAGGCGCACCACCGGTTCCCGCGCGGTGCCGCTGGGCAACGGTCGCTCAGCGGCCGGCACGGTGTCCGGCGCCCTGACCGGCGTTTCGCGGCGCGGCGGTGCCGGGCGTTGCTGGCCGGTGGCGGGCGCCGGCCTGGCCGGCAGTGCGCGCGCCGTCTCCAGCGGCGGCACCGGGTGTGGCGGGGCAACGCTGGCCTCGGCTTCGGCCACGCTCAACTGCAGCGCGGCGTCCAGCTCGGCCGCAAGCTGGCCGTCGTGATAGACGGTGTAGCCCATGGCCTGCAGCCAGGCCTGCTGGGCCGGGGACCACAGCACGGGCAGGTCCTGGCTCACGCCGCCTCGGTTTTCTTGCGCAGGCGCTGCACGGCCCACATCACCGGGCCGGACAAGGCGTACAGGATGCCGACCGCGAACAGCACGCGCGGCAGGTCGATGACGGCAATGGCGATGGCCACCGGCACCAGTGCCAGCACCAGGAACGGCACGCGGTCCGAACGGGTGCCCTTGGCACCGCCGCCCTTGAAGCTCCAGAAGCGGATGCGGCTGACCATCAGCAGCGCAGCGATGATCGTCACCGCCAGCGCCACATAGCGCAGCTGGTTGCCGTCCCAGCCCAGGTTGCCATCGGCAAAGGCCCAGACGAAGGACATCATCAGGCCCGCTGCGGCCGGGCTGGCCAGGCCGACGAACCAGCGTTTGTCGACCACCGCCACCTGGGTATTGAAGCGGGCCAGGCGCAGTGCCGCGCAGGCCGCATACAGGAAGGCCACGGCCCAGCCGACGCGGCCGAGCAGCGGATCGTCGAACTTCAGCCACGACAGCGACCAGTGGTACATCACCAGCGCCGGGGCCATGCCGAAGCTGACCAGGTCGGCCAGCGAGTCGTACTGCACGCCGAATTCGCTGCTGGTGCCGGTCAGACGCGCCACGCGCCCGTCCAGGCCATCCATCACCGCCGCCACGAACACGGCGATGCTGGCGTTGACGAAATCCCCATTGGCCGCGGCGATGATCGCGTAGAAGCCGGCGAACAGGCCGGCGGTGGTGAACAGGTTGGGCAGCAGGTAAATCGTGCGCGAGCGCGGCGGCGGTGTGATCGGGTCCATGGAATCCAGTTTAATCGACTTGCCAGCGGTCGGCGCCAATGCTGCAATCGATGTTCTGCGCCCATTCCGTGGAGTCTGCCATGCGTGCCCTGTCCTGCCTTGGATGCCTGCTGCTGTTGGCCAGTGCCAACGCCGTGGCCGGTCCCGTCTACAAATGGAAGGACGCCCGGGGCGTGACCCAGTACTCGGAGACCCCGCCGGCGGGGCGGAAGTACGAGACCCGCGAGCAGGCGCGCACCCCGCAGGCCGCAGCCAGCAGCGAGGCCCCGGCCGCGCCGGTCCCCGAGCAGTGCAGCACGGCCCGGGCCAACCTGGCCCTGCTGGACGGCGGTGGCCAGGTGATGCAGGACACCGATGGCGATGGCAAGGCCGATACCCCGTTGACCCCGGAGCAGCACACCGCGCAGAGGGGATTGGCGGAGGCGGCCATCAAGGCCTACTGCCCGGCACAGTGAGGGTATCGGCAGGGCGTGCAGCCCTGCACCCGCAGAGGCAACAGCAAGGGCAACAGCCGGCTCTGGGCTTTCTGTGGGTTGGGCGGGGCGGTGTGGGCTGGCAGGACACGCCGTAAACCCATCCATGGGGGCTTGGCCGCGGCATCCATGCCGCGGACACCCCGCAATCCGACACCGCCCCGCCTTCGACAGTTTCCCGGTGACGGTGGTAGATCCACGCCATGCGTGGATGAAATCTGTCGGATCTCGAATTGAATCCGGGGTGGGGGGGGGGTTTTTTTGGGTAAAAGCCTCCCCCCCCGGCCGCCATAGCCAACCGTGCCCCCAAAAAAATCAACCGGGGGGGGGGCGGGTGGGGGGGTGTATTTTTAAAAAAAAAAACATCCCCCCCAAAAAAATTTGTTATTTATCGGTGTGGGCGGCTTAATAAAAAAACTGGGGGGGGGGGGGGGGGGGGGGGGGGGGGGGGGGGGGGGGGGGGGGGGGGGGG
>NZ_JBAWUK010000073.1:0-4000 GCF_037079935.1 Stenotrophomonas maltophilia group sp. Smal12
CGATGTGGAGGTCTTGCAGGCCTCTTTGGCGACCTGCAGTTTGAAACGCGCGTCGTATCTGTTCATGTATCCCTCGGGGTTGGATCTGATGTCCAACTCCCGGGGGTCACTTCACCATGGGGGCTCGGTCGGCGCATCCATGCGCCTCACGGTCCTGGCCACGGTGTACCTCGCCCTGCGCTTCAGGGTTCGCCGCGAGCGCGGAGGGTGTGGCAAAGGCAGAGGCAAAGCAGAAGCAAAAACAAAGGCGCCTTTCGGCGCCTTTGTTGTCAAACCACTGCAGCCTTGTTTCAGCCCTTGGCGACGGTGGCCACGGCCTTGGCGACGTATTCCAGGTTGTTCTGGTTCAGCGCGGCCACGCAGATGCGGCCGGTGCCGACGGCGTAAATGCCGAACTCGTCGCGCAGGCGTTCGACCTGCTCACGGCTCAGGCCCGAGTAGGAGAACATGCCGGCCTGTTCGTTGATGAAGCCGAACTGCGGCGCACCGGCAGCGGCCAGCTTTTCGACCAGGCCCTGGCGCAGGGCGTGGATGCGCTCGCGCATCTCGGTCAGCTCCTGCTCCCACATCGCGCGCAGTTCCGGATTGGTCAGCACGCCGGCCACCAGCGCAGCACCGTGGGTGGACGGGCTGGAGTAGATGGTGCGGATCACGCGCTTGACCTGCGACTGCACGGCCTTGGCGTCAGCAGCGGTCGGCGCCACCATCGACAACGCACCCACGCGCTCGCCATACAGCGAGAACGACTTGGAGTACGAGTTGGCGACGATGAAGCTGTCGATGCCGGCTTCGGCGATGATGCGCACGGCGGCGCCATCCTGCTCGATGCCCTTGTCGAAGCCCTGGTAGGCCATGTCGATGAAGGGGAACAGCTGCTTGTCCTTCAGCAGCTGCGCGACCTGCTTCCACTGGCTGACCGTGAGGTCGGCACCGGTGGGGTTGTGGCAGCAGGCGTGCAGCAGCACTACGGTGCCGGCTTCCAGCTTGCCGAGGTCGGCCAGCATGCCGTTGAAGTCGACGCCATGGCTGGCCGGGTCGAAATAGGTGTAATCCAGCACCTCGAAACCGGCCGCGCTGAATACCGCACGGTGGTTCTCCCAGCTCGGGTTGCTCAGCGCCACGGTGGCGTGCGGCAGCAGCTTCTTCAGCACGTCGGCGCCGACGCGCAGCGCACCGCTGCCACCGACGGTCTGTGCGGTGGTGACGCAGCCGGCGGCCAGCAGCGGCGAGTCCTTGCCGAACACCAGCTCTCGCGTGGCCTGCGTGTATGCCGGCAGGCCATCGATCGGCAGGTAGCCGCGCGGTTTGGCGTCAGCGGCAAGCTGCTGCTCGATCTGCTTGACGGCGCGCAGCAGCGGGATGCGGCCGCTCTCGTCGTAGTAGATGCCCACACCCAGGTTGACCTTGGTCGGGCGGCTGTCGGCGTTGTACGCCTCGGTCAGGCCCAGGATCGGGTCGCCTGGGACCAGTTCCACGTTTGCAAAGAAGGACACGGCGGTACTCGTTCGGTAGACGGAAAGGGGGAGGAAGTGCGCTACGCGGTCTGCGGCCTTGCAGCCGGAAACAGCCCATCGTAACAAAGCCTGCCGGGGCTGGCCGCCGCCATCGTCATGCGTGGCCCCGTACCATGGCGTGCGTTGCCGCCTGATCCATCAACCTGAATCATGAATCCCGCCGCACGTCGCCATTGCCTGCCGTTGTCCATCCTGCTGCTGTCGCCCTGGGCGGCCGTGGCCGGGCCCGCGCCGACCGCCCTGCCCAGCGTGCAGGTGCAGGCCGCACGCGTGCCCGGCATCGACCCGTTCGCGCTGCCGGCCAGCCAGGACACGGTCTGGATCGACGCCGCGCGTCCCGGCGCCGGCGCACAGCTGTCCGAGGCGCTGGCCGGGGTCCCGGGCCTGGTCGCCCGTGACCGCCAGAACTTCGCGCAGGACACCCAGCTGTCGATCCGTGGCTTTGGTGCGCGCTCGACCTTCGGTGTGCGTGGGGTGCGGGTGTTGATCGACGGGGTGCCGGCGACCATGCCCGACGGACAGGGCCAGCTGTCGCATGCCAGCCTGCTCGGTGCCGAACGGATCGACGTGCTGCGCGGACCGTTCTCGGCGCTGTACGGCAATTCCTCCGGCGGCGTGCTGCAGGTCTGGAGCGCACAGGGCCAGGCCGGCGACCCGTGGCGGTTGCGCGTGAACGCGGGTGCCGACAACACGCTCAGCGTCGGCGCGCAACTGAAGGGTGCCGGCCGTGTTCTGGATTACAACATCGCCGCCAATCACTTCCGCACTGAGGGCTGGCGCGACCACAGCCGTGCCCGCCGCGAATCGCTCGCTGCGCGTATCGGTGGCGATCTCGGCGGGGGGCGGCTGGAGCTGCTGCTCAATGCCTTCGATGCCCCCGATGCGCAGGACCCGCTGGGCCTGAGCCGTACCCAGGTGGCGGCCGATCCGCGCCAGGCCACCGCCGTGGCGCACCAGTACAACACCCGCAAATCGGTGCGCCAGCAGCAGGCCGGCCTGCGCTGGACCCGTGAAACCGGGGCGCAGCGCTGGCAGCTGATGGGCTATGCCGGCCAGCGCGCGGTACGCCAGTACCTGCCGATCCCGCCGGCAGCTCAGACCAACAGCCCGTTGCATGCCGGCGGGGTGATCGACCTGGAGGGCGGCTATGGCGGGCTGGACGCGCGCTGGGGCTGGCACGGCGACCTCGCCGGCCGACCGCTGGATCTGGTGGCCGGGCTCAGCGCCGACCGCCAGCGCCAGCATCGCACCGGCTACGAGAACTTCATCGGCAGCGCTCTCGGCGTGCGTGGGCGGCTGCGCAGAGACCAGATCGACACCGTGCAGAACGTCGATCAGTTCGCCCAGGCGTGGTGGCAGTGGAGTCCACGCTGGTCATTGCTGGCTGGCGTGCGTCGCAGCGCCGTGCGCTTCGAATCCGACGATCGTTACATCACCGCCCGCAACCCGGACGACAGCGGCCACCGCCGCTACCAGGCCACCACGCCGGTGGCCGGGATCAGCTTCGAGGCCAGCCCGCAGTGGCGACTGCACGCGGCGGTGGGCCGTGGCTTCGAGACGCCCACCTTCAACGAGCTGGGGTATCGCGCCGACGGCCAGGCGGGACTGGCGCTGGATCTGGCGGCGGCGCGCAGCCGCAGCCTGGAGGTGGGCAGCAAATGGCATGCACAGGACGGAACCCAGCTCGATATCAGCCTGTTCCGCGCAGATACCGACGATGAGTTGGCAGTTGCCAGCAACATCGGCGGACGCAGCACCTATCGCAACATCGGCCGCACCCGCCGCCAGGGCGTGGAACTGCGCTACCGGCAGCCGTTGGCAGAGCAGTTGGAACTGCAGGTGGCCTGGACCTGGCTGCAGGCGCAGGTGCGTGCGCCGTACCTGACCTCGAACACCTGGGTTTCCGCCGGCAGCCGCCTGCCCGGGGTACCGCGCCAGCAGGCGTTTGCCCGGCTGCAGTGGACCCCGGCCGACTGGCAGTGGGCGCTGGAGGCCGCCGCCAGCACCGATACCCTGGTCAACGACGTGGCCACGGAGCGGGCGCCGGGCTACGCGTTGCTGAACCTGGAGGCCGGTCGTTTCTGGACACTGCCAGGTGGCGAGCTGCGCGCCTTCGCCCGGCTGGAGAACGTGCTGGACCAGGCCTACATCGGCTCGGTGATCGTCAACGACGGCAACGGGCGCTTCTACGAACCGGGACCGGGACGGCGAGCCAACGTCGGCCTGCAATGGTCGTGGCGCTGAAAGGGGTAGTGGGGGGCGCGGGGGGGGGGGGCGGCGGGGCCCGCCCCCGGCCGGTTGCCGGCCGCCGGCGGCCCCAACCCCCAAAACCGGGCGCTGGGCGGGCTCCCGCCGCGCCCCGCCGCAAGCGGGTTTGGGCGCGCCGGGCGCCCCAAAACGCACAAATGCGGCGTATGAGGTTAAAAAAACCCCAGACGGTGGCCTGGACCGCAACTATACACAAAACGCAACATCAACGATATTAC